>JAEEUD010000053.1 GCA_016286835.1 Pyramidobacter sp.
CATCCTGGAGCCGGGCTTTTTGTAACCATCTTTTTACCCCCATACTCAAGCAAGGAGTGGATCATTCATGACGATCATAGAATCTTTGAACGTGTTTTTCGGCGCGGCCAACGGATTTCTTTTCGGACCGATCATGCTGGCGATTTTCGTCGGCACCGGCGTTTACATGACACTGCGCACGGGCGGCGTTCAGTTCAAACGGATCGGAACGGCTTTTTCGGAATGTTTCGGCGGCATCTTCCGCAAAGCCTCAGGCGCGGGAGACATCAAGCCGTATCAGGCGCTTTCGGCAGCACTGTCGTCGTGTATCGGCATCGGCAATATCGGCGGCGTGTCGTCGGCGATCGCCCTCGGCGGACCGGGAGCAGTGTTCTGGATGTGGGTGTCGGCACTGTTCGGCATGGCGACAAAGTTTGCTGAGATCGCGCTGGCCATGGAATATCGCGTGCAGGACCCGCAGGGCAACTACCGCGGCGGCGTGATGTACATCCTCTCCCGCGGCATGAAGAACAAAACTTTGGGGAAGCTGCTCGGCGGCGCATTCGCAGCGTTCTGCACGATGGTGGCGCTGGTTTCCTGCAACGCGGTCCAGAGCAATTCGATCGCCGAAGCGCTGCGCGTGTCGTTCCCCGGCGTGCATCCCGCCTTTTGGGGCGCAGCGCTGGCACTCATCGTCGGGCTGGTGATCTTTGGCGGCATCAGAAAAATAGCGGCGGCGACTTCACTGCTGACGCCGCTGATGGCCGGTATTTATCTGATCCTCGGCACTGTCATCATCATCTTCAATTTTCACAAGATCCCCGATGCATTCCGAATGATCTTCGTCAGCGCGTTCAGCGGCGACGCGGTCGTCGGCGGCATCGCCGGAGCGACGATGCTTCATGCCATGCGAATGGGAGTGGCCCGCGGCATATTCTCCAACGAGGCCGGCTGCGGCTCGTCCCCGCTCATCCATGTGACGGCAAAAGTGGATGTGCCTACCCGTCAGGCACTGTACGGCGTGGTCGAGGTGTTCGTCGACACGATCGTCATCTGCACGTTCACGGCTCTGATCGTGCTCACATCCGGCATCTGGAACTGCGGCGAGACGGGCGTGGCCCTGTCGGATCTTGCCTGGAAGGGCACGCTTGGCACCTTCGGCGACGCGGTGCTGACCGTCTCGCTGCTCCTCTTCGGCCTTTCGACGATCCTTGGCTGGGCATGGTACGGAGAGACAGCGGCCGAGTTTTTGTTCGGCGTAAAGGCGATCGTGCCCTATCGTCTGATCCACATCGCGTTCACGTTCTTCGGCGCAGTCACGGCCGTCGGCGTAGTGTGGAACGCGGCCGATTTCTGCAATGGTCTGATGGTGCTGCCCAATCTGCTCTCACTGTGGCTGTTCGCGCCGCAGATCTCAAAGATCACAAAGGAGTTCTTCGCCCGCCCGGAGTTTGCCCGCAACAGCCCCCCGGCTCGGGGCCGCCGTTCGTGAACGGTGCTGTGAAGGAAAAAACGTGACGCCTTCTTCCCGGCTGCCCGATCGATCCTTTCATGTAAAATTACCTTTACTTTTTGACGCATTGTTATATAATATTAACAGTAACTTAAGGAATAAAACTGCTCCGTATCAGGAGGCCTAATTCGATGGACAGCATCGTTTTGAAAGAACTCGGCAACTTTTACGTGCGCGGGCATGAGGTGATCCTGCACGATCAGCCCAAACAAAAGTTCGTCTGTCAGGACGGAAGCGAGCAGACGGTCGATCTCAACGGCCAGTTCGAGGCCGGGCAGATGTACGTGGAATACGCACGCCTGGCCGAGCCGCGCGCCAAATACCCGCTGCTGATGTGGCACGGCGGCGGGCTGACGGGCGTCACCTGGGGCAGCACGCCGGACGGTCGCGAGGGCTGGCAGAGCCTGTTCCTGCGCTTCGGACACGACGTGTACGTCAGCGATTCGGTCGAGCGCGGGCGCTCGTCGTGGGCGATGTACCCGCAGATCTACCGCACGCACCCGGAATTCACGACCAAAGCCGCGTGCTGGAGCAACTTCCGCATGGGCCCCGTCTTTGACGAAGACCATGCAAAGCGCGTCGCCTACAAGGGAACGCAGTTCCCCGTAGAGTTTTACGACGAGTTCTGCAAGCAGATCGTGCCGCGCTGGCGCTCGATGGACGACTGGGCACAGGCGGCCTATGACGATCTGGTCGGCCGCTTCGACGACGGCTGCGTGATCATGGCGCACAGCCAGGGCGCCAACTTCGCCATCCCCGCCGCGCTCGCGCATCCGGACAAGGTGAAAGCCCTCGTGCTGCTTGAGCCGGCGCGCACGCCCGACCTGAACACGACGGATTTTTCCGTCATCAAACACATCCCCACGCTGATCCTCTGGGGCGACTTCATCAAAGTGCCGGAGCTCTGCGCGTGGACGAAGGCTGCATATTTCGACATCTACCCGAAGTATTACGAACTGATGAAGGGCCTGGGCGCGCCGATCGACTGGATCGACCTGCCCGAACGGGGCATCACGGGCAACACGCATCTGCTGATGATGGACCGCAACAGCCGCGAAGTGGCGCAGGCCGTGCAGGACTGGATGACCTCGCGGGGGCTGATGAAATAGGGTTCCACCCGCGCTTTGCGGCGCGGCATATCATAAAGAAAGGTTGCTGTAAAAATGAAGATGAAGTCGTTCCTCCTTGCGCTTGCGGCCACCGCGCTGCTGGCGGCGTCCGCGTTCGCCCGCGGCGACACGATGACGATCGGCGTCGCCATCGACGCGAAGAACCTCGATCCGCAGAACTCGGTCGACACCTACTCGTTCTGCCTCACCAACCAGATCTACGAGACGCTCTACACCGTCGACGGCAAGACCCGCAAGCTCACGCCCGTGCTGGCCGAGAGCTATGACCAGATCGACGAGAAGACCTACCGCTTCCACCTGAAAAAGGGCGTCAAGTTCCACAACGGCGATGAGATGACCGCCGAGGACGTGGTCTTCTCGCTGAAGCGCGCCACCTCGCCGCAGTCGGTGTTCGCCAGCTCCAAGGGCCGCTACATCGACCCCGACGGCTTCGTGATCGAAGACAAATACACCGTCATCGTCAAGACCCGTGCGCCGTTCGGCGGCTTCCTCGAGTCGATGAAGCACCCCTATGCCTCCATCCTCTGCAAACGCGCCGTCGAAGAGGCCGGCAACACCTATTCGATGAACCCCGTCGGCACCGGTGCGTTCAAACTGATCAAGTGGACGAAGGGCGAGAAGCTCGAGCTGGAAGCGTTCGCGGACTACCACGGCGAAAAGCCCGCCTTCAAGTACCTGACGTTCCTCATCATCCCCGACGACAGCACCCGCGTCATCGCGCTGGAGACCGGCAAGGTCGATTTCGTCTGCGCCATGCCCACCGCCGAGTTCAACCGTCTGCAGGGCAGCGACAAGGTCCAGCTCGTGCGCGCCCCCGGCCTCGTGCTCTACTATCTGGGCATGAACACCCAGTCGCCCAAGCTGGCCGATCCGCGCGTTCGTCTCGCCATCGAGTACGCCGTCGATAAGGCCGCGCTCAACGCCGTCGTCTACGAGGGCAACTCCGCCCCCGCCATCGGCCCGCTCCTGCCCGTGTGCAGCTTCTTCCCCGAGAACGCGCAGGCGTTCCCCTACGATCCCGCGAAGGCCAAGGCCCTGCTCGCCGAAGCCGGCGTCAAGGATCTCAAGCTGACGCTGTGGGCGCTCAACCTTCAGGACCTTATCAACTCCGCCACCGTGCTTCAGGGAATGCTGGCGCAGGTCGGCATCCAGCTTGACATCCAGGTGCTCGAAAACGGCGTTTTCAACGACCGCATGAAGACCGGCGCGTATGACATGTTCCTCTACATGTGGGGCATGATGACCAACCGCGACGCCAGCGTCTACTGGCAGTCGCTGTTCACCAAGAAAGCTATCGGCACCACGAATTACACGCGCCTCGACGACGACCGGATCGACGGCTGGGTGACGGAAGCCACCGAGACGCTCGACACGGCCAAGCGCAACGCCATCTTCCAGCAGACCTGGGACCGCATCAACGAACTGCACCCGATGGTCTACCTTGCCATCCCCAGCGAGCTCTACGGCGCGCAGAAGGATCTGAAGGGCGTCGAAGACCTCTGCGACGGCAAGATCAGCTTCCTCGGCAGGCTGCACTATTAACTGAGACTGCTTTTCGATGAAATGTTGCCGGGCGGGCCATTGTGCCCGCCCGGTATTTGTTCCTGACATTTCCAGAGATTGATTAGGCAGCTCGGATACAAAAACGGCGGGCGTCGGGAAAAACCCGGCGTCCGCCGTTTTGTTTAGCGCTGTTATGTTTTACATCAGTCCCTGGATGAGGACAACGAGGATCAGCAGAGGCAGCACAAACTGGAGGAACGGCTTGTAAGCGCGAGCCATCATCATGCCCTTGCCCTTGTTGCACTCGGCAAGGAACTTATCATAGCCCCAGCCCCACTTGGTAACGCAGAAGAGCAGGTAGACGAGCGATCCGATGGGCAGAAGCAGGTTGCTGACAAGGAAGTCCTCGCTGTCGAGCACCTCGCGGCCAAAGATGCGCACGTCCTTCCAGACGTTGAAGCCAAGCACGCAGGGCATCGAGGCGATCAGCATGAAAATGCAGTTCGCCCACACGGCCTTTTTGCGGTCCCAGCCCCAGTTGTCCATGCAGAAGGCAAGGATGTTCTCGAACACGGCGATGACCGTTGAGAAGCTGGCAAACGTCATGAACAGGAAGAACAGCGTGCCCCACAGGCGGCCGCCCTCCATCGAGATGAACACGCGCGGCAGCGTGATGAAGATCAGCGCGGGGCCGGCGCCGGCGTCCACGCCGAAGCTGAAGCAGGCGGGGAAGATGATCAGGCCGGAAACAAGCGCGACGAACGTGTCGAGCGCGACGATGCGCACCGACTCGCTGACGAGCGTGTGATCGTCGGACATGTAGCTTCCGAAGATCTCCATCGAGCCGATACCGAGGCTGAGCGTGAAGAACGCCTGGTTCATCGCGGCAACAGCGACGTTGCCGAATCCGGAAGCCGTCAGACGCTCAAAGCTGGGCAGCAGGTAGAACGCCGTGCCCTTCGAGGCGTTGGGCAGCATCAGGCTGTGCACGGCAAGGACGACGATCAGCACGAGCAGGCCGGTCATCATCACCTTCGTGATCTTTTCCAGCCCCTTGCGCACGCCGAAGGCAAGCACAAGGAAGCCGCCGACGACCGTGATCGCCATCATGAGCCCCATCTCTTTGGGATCGCCCAGCATCGCGCCGAAAACGGCGTCAACTTTCTCGAGCTGCATCCCGTCGAACGTTCCCGTCGCGAACTTGACGAAATACGACAGCATCCAGCCGGAAACGGTCGTGTAGAACATCATCAGCACGTAGTTGCCGAGCATACTGGCCCAGCCGTGCAGCTGCCAGGCGGGGGCTTCGGGCTTGAGCACCTTGTACGCGCCGACGGCGCTCTGACGGCTGGCACGTCCCACAGCAAGCTCCATGCTCAGCACAGGCAGCCCAAGAACGGCCAAAAACAGCAGATAGATCAGCACGAACAGACCGCCGCCGTTCTGTCCCACCAGCCAGGGGAACTTCCACACGTTGCCGATGCCGATGGCGCAGCCGGCGCTGACGAGCAGGAATCCAGCCCGCGACTTAAAACTCTCACGTTCCATGTTTTTCCAAACTCCTTTGCTTCTTCGCGCACGCAGCGCGAGACAAAATTTGTACAAAAAAGCCTCGGCGAAATCACCGAGGCTTGATTGACTGGCTCCTCGAGCAGGACTTGAACCTGCGACCTAGTGATTAACAGTCACCCGCTCTGCCGACTGAGCTATCGAGGAGTATATTGGAGGAGGTACCCAGATTCGAACTGGGGATAAAGGATTTGCAGTCCTCTGCCTTACCACTTGGCTATACCTCCGGGTGAGGGCAGGAATGGAGCGGAAGACGGGATTTGAACCCGCGACCCCAACCTTGGCAAGGTTGTGCTCTACCCCTGAGCTACTTCCGCGTGAAAGGATGGTGGCGAGACCCAGAGTCGAACTGGGGACACGGGGATTTTCAGTCCCCTGCTCTACCAACTGAGCTATCTCGCCATGGAATGGCGGGGCTGAAGAGACTCGAACTCTCGACCTCCGGCGTGACAGGCCGGCGCTCTAACCAGCTGAGCTACAACCCCATTTGCTATGGTGGGCGATACAGGGATCGAACCTGTGACCACCTGCTTGTAAGGCAGGCGCTCTTCCGCTGAGCTAACCGCCCCTGTCGCCATCGCTAGCACAAAAGGAATTCTACCATTTGGGCGTTTTTCTGTCAAGCGAAAAATCGCAAAAATCTTTTCCGGCCCGCGTTCAGCGCGTCTCTCTCAGCGAATCCAGCAGACATGCGGCGTTGCCGCCGGTCAGGGCGGCGCTTTCCGCCTCGTTCAAACCGCAGGCGGCGAGTCTTTTTTCGTAGCGCGTCCTGTCCAGGATGGGCCAGTCGGTGCCGTACAGCATTTTCGGCAGCACGCCGGCCGCCTTTGCCGCGGCCATCACGGACGCGTCGTACAGGTACGGCCACGCCGCCGTGTCGTACCAGGCGTTGTGCAGGTACAGCCTCATCTCCGGCATGGTCTCGTACAGCCACAGACCGCCGCCGAAGTGCGCGAAGATCACCGTCGTCTGCGGATGATTGACGCAGAAGGCGGCCGCCTCTTTCGGCCCCACGTTGCCCTTGCCGGCGTACTCGTGCCCGACCGGCTCGGCCGTGTGTACGCACAGGGGCATGCCCAGATCGTCGCAGGCGGCCGCCAGGCGCCATGTGGCTCTGGCGTCGTCGAGCGCGAAGCCCTGTCCCTGGGGGAACAGTTCGCCCACGCCCGTCAGTCCGGCGGCCCGGCACCGCTCCATTTCGACGGCGAAACCGCGGCGGGCCGGATTGACGACGGCGAAGCCTTTCAGCCTGTCCGGCCAGCGGCGCACGGCCTCGATCACGTAGTCGTTGCACAGGCGGCACAGGGACGGATCGCGGAACGCGAAGCCGAAGACCCACGACTGTTCGACGCCGGTGCGGTCCATCGCGGCGATCAGATCTTCGGCCGTGCCCCATTTGTGCACGGTGTTGTGCGTGAGCAGGTCAAAATGGGGCTCTGTGCGCGAGATCAGTTCCTGATCGCGGACGAGCTCGGGGGGATAGATGTGGACGTGCGTATCGACGGTCATGGATGTCAGCTCCTTTCGCGCCTATGATAGCATTTTCCGGGCATAAAAAAAAGCGTCCCGCGAATGTCGCGGAACGCTTTATGAGTATGATCGTTTGCTGTGCGATTAAGCAAGCACGACGGTGGCGCCGGTGCCCTCGAACTTCTTGACGATCTCCTCGGCCTCTTCCTTGGACAGGCCTTCCTTCATGGCCTTGCCGGGGTTCTCGACGAAATCCTTGGCTTCCTTCAGACCAAGGCCGGTGACTTCGCGGACGGCCTTGATGACCTGAAGCTTGTTGCTGCCGACTTCCTTGAGGACGACGTCGAACTCGGTCTTCTCTTCGGCGGCAGCGGCGGCGGGAGCGGCGCCGGCAGCGGCCACGGCCATCACGGGCGCGGCGGCGGAAACGCCGAACTTCTCCTCGAGGGCCTTCACAAGGTCGGCCAGGTCAAGGACGGACATGCTTTCAATCGCGGAAATGATCTCTTCTTTGGTCATTTTAAAAATTCCTCCTGGGAAATTATGCGGCGGGCTTATGCCGCCAGAAAATGATGGTCGCGCTCAAAAAGCGCGATGGTGACAATGCCGTTGTTACGCGGCTTTCTTCTTGTCGGCGATCGCGGACAGCGCGGTAACGAGGCCGCGGGGCACGCCGGACAGGACCGTGACGAGGCCGCGAAGCGGGCTGGCAATGCTGCCGACCGCCTTGGCGATGAGCTCGTCGCGCGAGGGCATGGTGGCCAGGGCTTTGATGCCGTCGACGGAAAGGATCTCCTTCCCCATGACGCCGCCCTTGATCACGAACTTGGCGTTGGCCTTGTCTTCGGCAAAGGTCTTGATGGCCTTGGCGACGGCGGGGCTGTTGTCGGACGCGACGACGTAGATGTTGGGACCTTTCATCATCACGACATCCTTGGCCATGCCGACTTCGTCGAGGGCGATCTCAGCAAGACGGTTGCGGGCAACTTTCGCCTTGCCGCCGGCCTCGCGAATAGCCTTTCTGAGCGCAGAAGCCTGAGCGACGGTGAGACCGCGGTATTCGGCGACGAAAACCGCCTCGGCGCCGTCAAACAGCTGTTTCAGTTCGGCAACTTGATCAACTTTATACTGAGCGGGCAAAATCATTCACCTCCTGCTATAAAAAAATCTTCCCAGCCGCCGGGCAGGGAAGATGAAAGGTCAATAACGCGCAGACGCGCAGTCAGACGAATTCAGTTTCCGAACCTCGGCGGGCGGCGAACCATTGTACCCTAGGGTACCCACTGTCTTAAGTTCACTCGTAGAATTATACAGGACGCGCAAGAAAAAATCAACCCCTCAAAATCATGAAGGGTTGATTTTTTGTGTCGGTTATTCGGTGACGGAGCAGAACTTCTCAGCGTCAGCGACATCGATCTTGACGCCGATGCCCATCGTCGTGGAAAGGGTCAGCGACTTCACGAAGACGCCCTTGACGGCCTGCGGACGCGACTTGAGCACGGCGCCGAAGTAGGCGCGAACGTTGCCAAGGATCTTGTCCTTGCCGAAGCTGGCCTTGCCGATGCCGTTGTGCAGGATGCCGAACTTGTCGATACGGTACTCGACGCGGCCGGCCTTGATCTCGGTAACGGCCTGGGCCACGTTCATCGTCACGGTGCCGGCCTTGGCGCTGGGCATCAGGCCGCGGGGACCGAGGATCTTGCCGAGAGGTCCGATGAACTTCATCATTTCGGGGGTCGCGATGACGGCCTCGAAATCGAGCCAGCCGCCCTTGATCTTGTCGACCAGGTCGGTGCTGCCGACGAAATCAGCGCCGGCAGCCGTGGCTTCGGCGTTCTTTTCGGTCGAGGTGAGGACGACGACGCGCTTGGTCTTACCGGTGCCGTTGGGCAGACCGACGGTGCTGCGCACCTGCTGGTCGGCCTGACGGGGATCGACGTTCAGGCGAACGTGGATCTCGACGCTCTCGTCGAACTTGGCGTTGGCGGCCTCAAGCACGGCGGCGACGCCGTCGGCGAGGGGGTAGGCCTTCTGAAGGTCGAGCTTCTTGAGGAGCTCGGCGCGTCTCTTGCTGATCTTTGCCATGGTAAATTTTCCTCCTTGTGGTATTAGCGGCTTACAGCCTTCCACTGATTGACCGAAATTATTCGGTGACGTTGACGCCCATCGAGCGGGCGGTGCCGGCCACCATCTGGGCGGCGGCTTCCAGATCGTTCGCGTTCATGTCAGGCAGCTTGA
>JAEEUD010000054.1 GCA_016286835.1 Pyramidobacter sp.
CGGAGCCGGTATCGGCGGAGCCGACCCGATGAAGACAGGCTTCACCGCCCTGCGACTGGCCGTCGCGGGATTCCTGATCCCGTACTTCTTTGCGTACAACCCCGAACTGCTGATGATCAACGCCTCGCTGGCGAACACGACCATCCCCGCCGTGACGGCTATCGCCGGTACCGTGCTGCTGTCGTTCGCGGCGGCCGGTTACTGGCTGCGCAACCTGCACATGTACGAGCGCGCGCTGCTGCTTGCCGGCGCCCTGCTGCTGATCCAGCCCGGTATCATGACCGACGCCGCGGGATTGGCGGTTGGTGTTGCCGTGTATCTGCTCCAGAAGGTTTCTCGTTAAGAACAGTCTTTACCAAAAGCCCCGCCCTGCGCGGGGCTTTTTTGCGTCGCGCGCAAAATCGCCCGCGGGGGTGATGACCGGCGCGACGGATTATGATATGATGGCTTCGTGAAACGGACCAGAAACGGGCGAAGTCTTTGCATTTGGCGATTGTGAAAAGGTTGCTTTAATGATAAAATGCAGAACGAGTGTGGAGAAAGGAAACGTTTCTCCGCTTCATGCGTCAGTTTCATGTGGAACAGACGTGTGGTCCCGGTTTCTCAGCCGCACAGCGCGGCTTTGAAAAATCTGTGTACCAAAATTTCTTGTTAAGGAAGGGATTTTTGATGAAGAAAAGTCTGATGGCTTTCGTTCTCGCTCTGTGCCTTGCCGCGACGGCGTTTGCCGCTCCGCGCGCGGGCGACCTGACGGCCGGTGCCGTTGGTGACGCGAACTGGATCGCGCTGGGCGTGCGCGACATGGACGCGTTTTTGAACCGTCCTGCCGACATGCTGCTGGGCCGTGCCCTGAAGATGGCGCCTATGCCCGAGTCGATCGGCAAGCTGGGTGCGTGGGATGCCCGCGGAACGGCGGCGAAGGACTTCGACAAGCTCGAGAAGTTCGTCATGGCCGTGGAGCTGAAGGGCGATGTGACGTTCGAAGAGATCAACCTGGCTGAGAACGCCAAGCCCGCCGACTTTACCGTGGCTGCCCCCGAGGGCACGAAGATCACGCCTCTGGCCGTGATGGAAGCCGGCGAAGAGGTCGGCAAGGTCAACCTGGCCGTTCTTGAGCGCGACGGCGCGAAGTACCTGATCGGCGCCAACGGCGATCCTGCTCTGCTGGCCGCGATGGCCGCCGCTCCCGCGGACAATGCTGCCGTCGTTGCGCGTACGGCTGCGAACGTCTGGATCCAGGCGCACCTGACGAAGGCGTTCCTTGAGGCCAGCGACGCTGATCTGCCCAAGGATTTCGACTGCGAGATCGGCATTGAGGACACGAAGACCTCCGTCAAGGTGACCCTTTGGACGAACATGTATGACGAGATCTGCGAACTCGCTTCCAAGGAACTCGGCAAGGATCTGCGCGCGGTGCTGACCGGCGGCGCCCAGACGAAGGCCCCTCTGCTGTTCGGCACCGCTCCTCTGGCCGGACTGCTCAACCTTTCCGCTTCGTTCCTGCCCGAGGGCTTCAAGCTGGCTGACATCATGCCCGCCGAAGAGGCTGCCGAGGCTGAGAAGCAGGTCGTGGCGCAGCTCTCCCAGGTCGGTTTCACGTGGGAAGATCTGGTCAAGATCCTTCGCGGCAACGTCACGCTCGGCTTTGCCGGCAAGTTCAACGCTCCGATGGTCGGCGAGATCCCCGGCGTGTATCTGCACGTGACGGGCGTGGATGCCGCCAAGGTCGCTCCGCTCCTTGGCATGGGCGCGCAGCAGCTGTCCGGTATGCTCGGCGGCAAGGCTGAGCCCTATGAGGCGAACGGCTGGCACGGCTATCAGCTCAGCGGCATGGTCTCCGGCGTTCTTGCTGCCGGCGAGAACGGTCTGCTTGCGGCCGTGATGAACGCTGATCAGTTCGGCATGGTTGCCGAGGTCGAGCCCGGCATGGCTGCCGCTGTCGAGCCCCGTAACTTCGCTCTGGCTCTTAACACCAAGGTGCTTCAGCCCGTGCTCAAGGGACTGTTTGAGAAGTTCGGCGATCAGGCTCTGGAAGCTGCCGGCGAGGGCGCGAAGGGCTCCAAGGACATCATCAAGCAGGTCATCGACAACATGGGCATGGTCGACGCAGTGTCGCTTGTCGCCGCTGACGAGAACACCTTCGTCATCGAAGTGACGCCCAACGAAGGCCTTGTGAACATGGTCCTGCCCGCTCCTGAAGCCGCGGAAGTCAAGCCCGCAGCCTAAAGGCAATGAAATAATCTGTAATCAGTCATTAAAGGCGCTCCGTTTGCCGATGCTCGTCGGTAAAAACGGAGCGCCTTCTTTTTTTTGCTTATGACAGCGCGCGGCATCAATCAACCGGAACAAGATCCGGGATCTGTGCGCTTGGGTTGTCGTCGAGCGTGTAGACGGAGAAGCGGATCGCCTTCTGCCGGCCGAGCGCGTCAGTGACGGAGAGACGGTGCTTGCCGCGCTTCATTGGCCACAGACAGGGACGGTCGGCCGTGCCGCGGCCGACGTAGCGCCCGTCCACGAACCAGAAGTATTCGCCGCTTCCCTCGGCGCGCAGCACGAGGTTGGCGCCCTCCTCATGCTTGAGGTACGAGGCGTCGGCCAGCGGAGAGGTGATCGACAGTTCGCTCTTCTTCTCGCGCGGGCTCTCCATGTAGGCGGAAAGCTCGGGCGGCCAGACAACGACGACTTTGCCCTGTTCCAGATGGTGCATCGTGCACGCCGCCGAAGGCGAAATGCCGGCGACGGCGTATTCTTTGACCGTCCGTGGACACAGCGGCGACGGCAGCTGGCCGGAAAGCGCGCAGACCTGACGGACCGTCACGCCCGGAGGGGGAGCGGAGAAGCCCCCGCCAGGAAGCGCGCGCAGCGTTTCCAGCACGGCGGGCGCGGCCGCTCCCAGTCCGACGAGGCCGGGATGCGGCTCGCCCGTGGGATCGCCCAGCCACACGGCCAGCGTCCAGCGGTCGTTCCAGCCCACGGTCCAGGCGTCGCGCAGGCCGTAGGATGTGCCTGTCTTGAAGGCAAAACGTCCCTTGACGGGATCGACGGAGCGCAGCAGCGTCGGCAGACGCGACGGATCGGCGAGGATGTTCGTCGTGATCCAGGCGCTCTCGGGCGAGAAAACGCTGTGTTCGACGACGGGATCGCTCTCGGCGAACCGCGGCCGCACAAGCTCGCCTTCACGAGCCAGCGCCGTCGCGGCTGTCGCCAGCTGCAGGGGCGACACTTCGCAGCCGCCCAGCACGAGCGAATCGCCGTAGTGCGCGGCCGTCTGAGTCAGCGAACTGAACCCGAGCAGACGCAGCTTTTGCAGCAGCCGTTCGCCGCCCTCCCGGCGCAGGATGCGCACGGCGGGGACGTTCAGCGAATCGACGAGGGCCACTGCCGCGCTCACCGGTCCGCGGTAGATGCGGTCGAAGTTGCGTGGCGCGCGCCCCGACAGCGTCAGCGGCGTGTCGGCCATCAGCGATGCGGGCGAGAGCGTGCCGTCCTCAAACGCCAGCGCGTAGGCGAACGGTTTCAAAGCCGAGCCGGGCGAACGCAACGCTGAAGCGCAGTCCACCCATTCCGCCGGCGCGCCCTTCTGTCCGCGCCGGGCGTTGGGCACGTAGGCGCGCACGGCGCCTGTTTTGTTTTCGATGAGCACGCCGCTGGCCGTGACCGACGTGTCGAACTCGGCCAGCGCGTCAAGCAGCGCGGCGCGCAGAGTCTTCTGCATGGCGCGGTCGAGCGTCGAGGTGATGTCGCGCTCGGGCGACAGCGAAGCCGCTTTGGCGCAGAACACCCATTCGTCGGCCGGCAGCGCCCGCCGGGCCGTCGGCAGCGGTTCGGCACGCGCCAGCCGGGCCTGTTCGGCCGTGATGCGGCCGCGCTTTTCCAGGAGCGAGATGGCCCAGTTGCGTCGCGCCAACGCCGCGCGCGGGTGCAGATCGGGACGGTAGGCCGTGGGGCCTTTGACCATTACCGCCAGCAGGGCCGCCTGCGCGATCGTCAGGTCGCGGCACGAGCGGCCGAACCAGGCCAGCGCTGCGGCTTCGACGCCCCTCAGGTTGCTTCCCAGCGGGATGATGTTGAGATACGTGGCGAGCAGCTCTTCCTTGCTGTGCCGCTTTTCGAGCGAGCGCGCCTGGGCGAACTCGCGCAGCTTGGTGCGCACGTTGCGCTCGGCCGGCCAGCAGATGCGGATGATCTGGCTGGTGATCGTCGAAGCGCCCGTGCGCCCTTTTTTGAGAAAGACGTTGCCCAGCGCGGCGCGCGCGAGGCTGAACCAGTCGACGCCGCCGTGCGACCAGAAGCGCCGGTCTTCGACCTCAACGACGGCGAGCGGCATCCAGCGCCCCATCTCAGAAAGAAGGACGGGGAGACAGAACTCCCCGTCCTCTGACAGAGTCACGCTGAGCAGCGCGCCTTTCCGGTCGCGGACGGCCGTTGAGCGGGGCCAGGCGGAGAGGCGGCTCTCGACGGGCGCGAGTCCTCCCATGCTCTCCCAGCTGCGGAAGAGCAGGACGAACGCACACAGAGCGCCGAGAAGCAGACCTCCCAGCCAGAGCGTGAACTTGCGGTATTTCATGCGTGAAGCGGATTATTGCACTGTGACCGTCGCGCTTCTGCCGAGGTAGCCGATGCCCTTGTTGCCAAGCGCTTCGACGGCGACCGGCGGCAGCGTGAACGTGCCGCGGTAGGTGGCACGGCAGGGAAGCGTCCACTCGAAGGCCTTGCCGCGTCCGGAGACGTTGAGCAGCAGACGGTCGAAGCGGAGGTCGCTCCTGGCCGAGAAGCCGGAATTCTCGCCGGCCTCGCCCGCTGACACGGCCTCAAAGCCGGCCGGCAGCAGCACGGAGACGCGCAGGTCGGAAGGACGGTTGAGGCCGGTGATCTTGACCTTCATCTGCACTTCCTGACCGAACGCGATCGCGTTCAGGTCAACGGGTTCCTTGGTCTTGGCGTCAAGCACGGTGCGCTCCACGCGCAGACCGCGGCTGTAGCTCTTCGGCTCCGTCGCGGGCACGCCGGAAGCCGTCCACGAGTACCACAGCGAGCCGGCGCCGCTGGCGCTGATGCGGAACTTGCCGCCGCGGTCACCCTTCCAGACGACGGGCTTGCCGTCGAACGACGCCAGTTCAGCGCCGTCGGGGCCAAGCAGCTTGGCCGTGACCGGGCCGGGCACGACGTGCTGCGAGAACACGCCCAGAGCCATGATCATGCTGGCTGCGTCGCGGGCGCTGCGGCGTCCGCCGCCCTTGCCCAGTTCGGCAGCGATGCGGGCGGCCAGGTCGCGGGCGGGCGATCCGCCGGGCTCGATCGCGTCGAGCGCGAGCATACGGAATCCGGCTTCGGGCAGGACGAGCGCCGCAGTGGCGGCGTTGCTCTCAGCGCCCACGAGCGCCTGAGCCTTTTCGGCCTCGCCGGCCAGCGCATAGCTTGCCGCCAGCAGGGCGCGTCCGGAACCGTTCAGGTCGCCGCTGCGCTCTTCAAGCCAGTTCATCCAGCCCAGAGGCGCGTCGCCGCCGAGGGCGAGCACGTAGCAGCCGTAGGCGCGGGCGTTCATCGCCTCGTTCAGTTCGGCCTTCTCCTCGGGCAGATTCTCGGCCATGTAGCGTCTCAGCCACTGGAGCCCCGTGCTCAGACCGTTGGGATCGAGCACGCCGGTCTCCTTCACGGCGGTGAGGAAGTGCAGTGCGGCCACGGAGCCCCAGGCGTCCGTGCTGTCGCCGCGCCACTTGCTCCACGAGCCGTCGTAGAGCTGATAGCCGGCCAGCTGCGCGAGCACGGTGTTCAGAGCCACGCGGTTCTCGACCGGGTTGGTCAGGTCCTGATCCTCGTCGCTGAGCAGGCTGGGCAGGCAGAGCGTGATCCAGCCGCGGGAGACGGCGCGGTCAAGGCCCCAGCCCCACGCGTCGACGGTCTCCAGCAGCGGGACGGCGTCGACGGCCGGCGCGCCGGAGATGGTGACGGACAGGTTGCCGGTGCCGGGGAACCAGGCGTCGGGCAGCTCAAAGTCGGTGACGCCTTCGCCGCCGGTGCCGCCGCCGACCAGAGACGTCAGCGGCCAGCCGGGACGGATGGCGAGGCCCGTTTCGGATGCGTAGTCGCGGCCGTTCTGCGATACGGACGCCTTCAGCGTGCCGTGATTGCCTCTGTTCCCGGCCGTGAGCGTCGGCAGCATACCGGTGAGTGCAAAGCGTTTGCCGGCTTCCAGCTGGGCCTTCTCGGTCCAGTCGCCGCCGCGCTGTTCAAGCGCTTCGGATGCTGCGACGGTGACGCTGGCACTGCCGGCCTGTTCGGCCGTCACGTTGAGCGCGGCCTGGAGCGTGTCGCCGGGGGCGGCGAAGCGGGGCAGCGTCAGGTCGATGACGACCGGGCGGGCGATCTTCGATTCGGCCGTGGCGCGGCCCATGGAAGCGCCGTCAAGGGCGATCGCTTCGATGCGCAGCGAACCGGCGAACTCGGGGATCGTCGCGGTGATCTCGGCGACGCCGTCTTTCAGTTCGACGGCGGGCAGCCAGATCGCCAGAGGCACGTAATCGGAAGCGCGCACGGGCGACATCATGTCGCCGTTGGCCATCAGCTTCATGCGGCTCATCTCGGCGTCGTCGCCGCCGGCGGGGTGGAGCAGAGCCGTGCCGCGGGCCTCGATGGGCAGGAGCGAGTCGTAGATGTCGCACATACGGCCGTCCATGCCGCGGCGGCGCGTGAAGTACGTCCACGGATCGGAGTTGTCGCTGCCGCTCATCAGCAGGATGCCGCGGTCGACGAGCGCGATGGAGACCGAGCCGCTGGCCGGATTGCCCTTCGCGTCGTTGACGCGCACGCGCGCGGAGAACGTGCCGGGCTCGGCCTTGGCGGGCGCTTCGACGTTGACGTTCAGCTTACGTTCGCTCAGGTCGAGCTTGATCGGCAGAGCGCCGAGGGCGCGGTAGGGCGGCTTGGTGTCGGCGCCTTCGCCGCGGACGACCTGGACCGTGACCCAGCCGTTGGGCAGCATCTCGCCGCTCACGGGGATCTCGACCGTCGTCTCGGTGCCGGTCATGTCGAACGACTTCATCAGGATCGGGCGGTCGCTGCCTGCGGCGACGACCACGCGGCCGGCGAACGGCGACTTGATCGTGACGCGGGCGGTATCGCCGTCAGGATAGGCTTCCTTGTCAGCCTTCATTTCGACGCGGTCGGGCATGGCGGCGTCCATCGAAGACGAACCCTGCCAGTTCTCCCAGACCCAGACGCGCATCGAGGCGCGGCCGTCGTCATGGCTGAACGTGATGCGGTAATTGCCTTCGCTCTCGGGGCGGAAAACGAACTTGCCGCGGCCGTTAGCGATGTTCACGGTGGACTCGACCGGCTCGGAGAACTCCTCCTGCCAGGTCATGCGGCTGCCGCTGTCGTCGGAGACCATCACATAGCGGCTGACTACCTTGCTGACTTCGACCTTCACGCCGTTCAGCGTCAGAGGCTTGTCGTGCGGATCAACGGCGACGAGGCCGATCTCGCTGTCGGCGTTGGGGCGGACGTCGCCCTTGGGGGCCATCACGCCGATGAGCGCCTTGGTGGGATAGATGGGCAGCGAGACGGTGCTTCCCGTCCAGCGGCCGCTGGCTTCCATGACGCCGAGGCGGAAGTAGGCGCGGATGATCGAGGGCGCGCGCAGATCTTCGTCGGGCGTCCAGGTGACGGAGGCCTTGCCTTCGTCGTCGAGCACGCCGGAGTCGATCTCGCCGGAGGTGCGGCCGGCGTCCTTGGCCATTTCGGAGCCGAAGACGAAGCCGGGGAAACGCTTGGAGACGTAGTTCTCGGGGACCGTGTTGTAGCTCAGTTCCCAGTTCAGGCCCGCGCCGGAGCCGCCGAACAGGTAGCGCGCGGAGATGTCGAACGTGCCTTCCTGGCCGGGGAACATCGCCTCGGGGGCCTTGAGCGCGGTCTCGATCTGAGGCGGACGGAACTCCTCGATCTGCACCGTCCGCTCGGCGACGACGGTGGTCGTGCCGGGAACGAGCAGCGTCAGCGAGTACGAGCCGCTTTCGACCGTCGCGGGGATGGGCGCGGTGATCGCGCCGGTGCCGGCCTTATCAAGCGTGACCGTGCCGCTGGCCAGTTCGATGCCGCGGCCGGTAAGTTTCCATGCCAGCGGGAACTCGCCGGGCAGTTCAAGCGCCGTGCTGCGCACGATGGCCTGGGCTTCCAGCGTCTCGCCGGGCTGCCAGAGCGCGCGCGACATGATCCACATGCCGTCGTAGGCGTCCTTCCACGGTGCGCCGGAGATGTCCACGTCGCGGCCGGAAAGCTGGTTCGTGCCGAGCTTGACGAACGTGATCATGCCGTCCTTCTCGGCGGTGACGAGCGAAGGCTGAAGGTTTTCGTCCCAGCCCTCGTCAACGGTGAACGAGGCCACGCCCTCGGCGTCGGTGGCGCCTTCGAGCAGCAGCTGATTGCTGGACGAGTACACCTTGACCGTCGCACCTTCGAGCGGCTTGGTGCTGGCGATCGACTGCGCCCACACCTGCAGGCCGCGCTTGTAGACGCGGGCGGAGAGCGCCGTGTCGGTGACGGCCAGCAGCATCCGCGCGCTGTCCCACGTGTCCGGATCGGCGTTCTTGGCCTCGATCATGTACACGCCTTCGCCCTCGCAGCCGACGGCCGAGAGATCGACGGCGCGGCGCGTGATCTGGTTGACCATGCCGCCGACGCGGAACTTCTTGGTGCCGAGCGGCTTCGCCCAGCGCTTGAAGTTGTCGTCCCAGTCGTCGCTGTCGAGCGCGGCCACGGCGACGTTGTTGTTGTACAGCTTCCACGCCGAGAGCTCAAGCGTCTCGACGTTGGCCGTCTCCAGCGCGATGCGCGGAGCTTCGGCGGGCGTGAGGAACATGCCGGCCGCGGGGAAGCGCACTGCCGAGGACATGTCGGGGAAGATGTAAGCCTTGACGAAGTCTTCCTTCATCGGCTCGCCGCCGTCGCCCTTCAGGCCTTTACGGATCGTCACGGAGACGCGGCTTCTCGGCTCGAAGTCGCCGACGATGTTGAAGCCGTCATACGCCGACTCCAGACGGAAGGGAACGGCAGGCGAAAGCTCGATGTACCCCTTCGCCTTGGCCAGATCGACCTGATTGTTCAGCTCGATGTGGATGCTGCCCTTGCCGCTGTCGCCCATAGAGGCGTTCGAAGAGGTGACGAGCGTCTCGGTGACGATGTT
>JAEEUD010000055.1 GCA_016286835.1 Pyramidobacter sp.
CCGAAGAGCTCCAAAAGGCAAAGGGATATCGCGCAGAGTTTTTAGGCAGAAAGGAGAACCGGAATGAGCAAGAAAAAGGTTGATACGAGCTTTGATCATTTCCTGAAGAAGCAGCTCGAAGCCCCGGATGTCAGGGCTGAATATGAAGCGCTCGAACCCGAGTTTGCTCTCATTCAGGCACTCATCGACGCGCGTGCGCAGGCCGGTCTGACCCAGCAGCAGCTTTCCGCCCGCACGGGCATCGCCCAGTCGGACATCAGCAAGTTCGAGAACGGCAACGGCAACCCGTCGCTGAAAACCCTGCGCCGCCTGGCGGCAGGCATGGGGATGCGGCTGTCCATCCAGTTTGAGCCGGTAACCGATCAATGATTTGCTTAGGAATCAGTAATTAAAGCCGCTCTGTGCCGGATTTTACATTTCCTGCGCGGAGCGGCTTTTTCATGCGGCAAAATACTTTTGCATCAGAGAGCTTTTCAGGAGTTCGAGTTGTTCGAGACTTTTGCGGATGGCAAATTTGGATTGGAAAGGACGAAAAATCCCGGCCAAAATAAAACGCACTTTATTTTTGCCGGGGTTTCGCTTCAGAATTGTGTCTTTACTGATAACATATCAATCTCTTGCATTTACTTTTTGTATCGGGTATAATCGGGTCGTCCCCCAGAATTGTATGACTGCTTGAATGATTGCGCACAATTTGGATGATAACTCGAAAGGACTTGAAATATGAACGAACTGCGTCATGGCGACGATCATGATGATACCGCCGCTTTCCGCACGGCGTCCGGATCGGGACTGACCGGCTACGGCGAAGCGAGCGAACGAAAGCAAATGATGACTGTTGTTTCACATGGAGCGCCCCCGGCCGGGCGTTTCCATGCGGGGCAGGGCTGCTGGCCGGACGAGCCTGCCCGCACGGGGACGATCGTCTTCGACGGGCTGGATGATCTGCCCTGTCCGGCCGATTCCGATCCGCGCACGTGGGCGAAGCTGCCGCGCGAGATCCGCGCGGTGATCCTGAAGGCGCGCGCGGCGCACGAGCGCAGGCTGGCCCGCCGGGCGGAGAAGGGCGAAACGCTGCCGTTCCTGCGCGAAAGCGAGGGGCTGCGTGTCGAGGGCACGCCGCCGGGCATGTCGGGCGCGCCCAGGCGTCTGCTTCAGCTGCCCCTGTTTGCCGTCGTCGCGCCGGGGGCGCGGCGCGAGTGCCGCAACGAGCGTCTGCCCGGACCGGACGGCATCGAACTGTTCTACACGGGGCCGCAGCTGGACCAGCTCGACCTGACGTGCTACATGGCGGTGATGAACCTGTACCGCGCGCGCCGGTGCGACGGTCTGTGCGGCGTCAGTCTCTCGCTGTACATGCTCCTGCGCGAGCTGGGGCAGTGCAACGGCAAGAGCGGCCGTCTCGCGGCGCTGGAGCGGCTGCGGCGTCTCGGCACGGGCGTGATCACGCTGGTCATCGGCGGGCAGCGCTGGACGGGCACGCTCCTGAACGTGTACGAGAACGAGGCGCGCGGGCGCCTGTGGGTGGAGCCGGGACGCGAGTTCCAGCCGTTCTTCCTCGGGGCCGAATGGCAGCGTCTGGAATGGAACGTGCGTCTGGCGCTGGGGCGCGATCAGCTGGCTCTGGCGCTGTGGAGCTATTTCCGCACGTTCGCGCATCCGTTCCCGGTGAAGATCGCCACGCTGCGCGAGCGCGTCGGCAGCGACGCGAGGGATCTGGTCCATTTCCGCAGCCGCGTGAAAATGGCGATGGGGAAGGTCGCCGCGACGCTTGCGAAAGAACAGGGCGCCCGTTTCTCCTGGTCCGTCGACGCGAACGACTGTCTCTGCGTCGAATGGGACGAGGGGAAGAAGCGTCAGGGATCATAAAATCAACCGAGTCTGCGCGGATCTTGCTGTTTTTTCGCGCAGGCTCTTTTTTTTGACCGGTACTTTTCCGCGGAAAATCAGGTACTTTTCGCGGAGCGCCGGGTACTTTGCCCGGACGAAACAGGTGCTTTGCGCGGATCATCCGGGTACTTCACGGGGATCTTTGCAAAGATGCCAAACCGCGCGGCGCGCGGCCGTCGCCGGGTTATCCACAGCTCCCTAACCGGTTTTATCCGGATATAACCACGCGCCCGTTTTTCCCCGCGACTTTCGAGATTCAGTGCATATCGCACGGGACAACCTTGACGGTTTGGGAAAAATGACCGATAATAAGCGAGCGGAAGTTTAAATCTTTTCTTTGTCTGCGCGTTCAGTCGCCGGGGAAACGGCCGAAGCCGCGCTCAAAGAGGGGAGAGCTCCGCAATGGAGTGGTTTCAGGTTCGCGGGATGAGCACGGCGCTGGCGCCTGCGGGCTTTTTGTTTTGGACAGCGCACATTTTGAAGGGGGTTATCTGAGACATGAAAAAGAGAGCGGTATTTGCGCTTGCGGCGCTGGTTCTGGGCCTTGCTGCCGCGTCGGCCCTGGCTGCCAAGGATCGTCTGATCGTCGCCGATCAGTACGACGCCACGACGATGGACCCGATCGGCCACAATGACGTTCCCAGCTCGCGCTGCTGCTTCGAGCTGTACGACACGCTGATCTTCCGCGACAAGGACGGCAACCTCGTTCCCGGCCTGGCCGAGAGCTGGGAGTTCCTGTCGCCCACCGAGTACAAGTTCGTGCTCCGCAAGGGCGTCAAGTTCCACAACGGCGAAGAGCTGAAGGCCAGCGACGTGCGCTACACGATCATGCGCGCCACCACCGACAAGGGCGCCAAGATCCGCACCTACTCGCAGAACGTCGCCGACGTGAAGGTCCTTGACGACTACACCGTCGTCGTCGTGCTGAAGAAGCCCGACTACTCGTTCTTCGGCTCGCTCACGCACAGCTGGGGCTCGATCCTCAACGAGAAGGCCACCGAGGCCGCCGGCGACAGCTACGGCACGCCCGGCTCGCCCGCCGTGGGCACCGGTCCGTTCAAGTTCGTGAAGTGGGAGAAGAGCAACAAGTACATCCTTGAGCGCAACGACGACTTCTGGGGCAAGAAGCCCGCGTACAAGTACCTTGAAGTCCGCGCCATCCCCGAGCCCACGAACCGCACGATCGAGCTCGAGACCAAGGGCGTCGACATCGCTTACCCGATCATCGGC
This sequence comes from Pyramidobacter sp., assembly GCA_016286835.1. Taxonomy (GTDB): domain Bacteria; phylum Synergistota; class Synergistia; order Synergistales; family Dethiosulfovibrionaceae; genus Pyramidobacter. The sequence continues at coordinate 3,121 of JAEEUD010000055.1, forward strand.
AACGACATCAACCGCATCCGTGACAACGAGCAGCTGACGCTCTACAAGGAGCCCCAGTCGTCGATCACCTACCTCGGCTTCAACGTCACCAAGCCTCCGTTCACCGACGTGCGCGTGCGCAAGGCCATCCGTGCCGCGCTCGACACGACCCTGATCCACAAGGCCGTCTGGGAGCGTCTGGCCAAGGTCGGCATGGTCCCCACGACCCTCGTGCCCATCGCCATCACCTACTCGATCGGCAAGGAAGTGCCCGAGCACAAGCAGGACCTCGAGCTTGCCAAGAAGCTTCTGGCCGAGGCCGGTTTCCCCAACGGCTTCAAGTGCGAGATCTGGACGAACGAGCGCAAGGAGCGCATCGACATGGCTCAGATCATGCAGGCTCAGCTTGAGGAAGTCGGCATCAAGGCCGAGATCAAGGTCCTCGAGTGGGGCGCGTACCTGAACGGTCTTCAGGAGCAGAAGCACGACATGTTCGAGCTGGGCTGGGTGTCTTCGGTGCCCGATCCCAACTTCGCCATCAGCGGTCTGCTTGAGACCAAGGCCGGCTCCAACTACACGTTCAGCAGCGATCCCAAGCTCGACGAGCTGCTTGCCAAGGGCCGCGAGACGCCCGACGGCCCCGAGCGCGCCGAGATCTACAAGCAGGCTCAGCTCGAGATCAACGAGTACTGCCCGATGGTCTTCCTGCACAACGACGAATCCGTCGCCGGCTCGCAGAAGAACGTGAAGGGCTTCGCCCCCGCCGGCAACGAGACGCACTCGTTCCGCGACGTGTACTTCGAGGACTAAGTCCCGATCGACAATCAGCAACTGGCACGTTAACGAAAAGCAGGGGAAATTTCCCAATTTCCCCTGCTTTTTTCACAATTTTTCCGCGTGAGCGCCGCCGTTTCGCGCGCGCTCATACGAAAGGCAGGTAAGTCGATGTTACGCTACATTTTCCGCCGTGTGCTGTTCCTCATCCCGGTGCTGGTCGGCGTCGCCTTCTGCGTGTTCCTGCTGCTCTATCTCACGCCCGGAGACCCGGCCAAGATGGTCCTCGGCGACCTGGCCACGGAACAGGCCATTCAGGAATTCCGCGAGAAGGAAGGCTTGAACGATCCGTTCTGGATCCGTTTCGGCAAATATCTCTACAAGGCTGTCGTCAAGGGCGACATCGGCCGCTCCTACTCGTCCAAGACTCCCGTCATGCACGAGCTGCTGGCCGCGTTCCCGGCGACGATCAAACTTTCAGGGTTCGCGATGTTCATAGCCGTTTTAGTCGGCATACCATGCGGGATCATCTCGGCCATCAAGCAGTATTCCATATTCGACACGGTGACGATGATCTTCGCGATGATCGGCCTGTCGATGCCGGTGTTCTGGCTGGGGCTGCTGCTGATCCTGCTGTTCTCGGTCCATCTGCGCTGGCTGCCGTCGTCAGGCTTTGACAGCTTCAAGGCCATGATCCTGCCGTCGTTCGCCCTTTCGGCGCAGGCCATCTCGATGGTCACGCGCATGACCCGTTCGTCGATGCTCGAAGTCATCCGCGCCGACTACATCCGCACCGTCCGCGCCAAGGGCCAGACGGAACGCGTCGTCATCTGGGGACACGCGCTGCACAACGCGCTCATCCCCGTCGTCACGATCGTCGGCCTGCAGTTCGGCCACCTGCTCTGCGGCGCCATGCTGACGGAGTCGATCTTCGCCGTGCCCGGCGTCGGCCGCCTGATGGTCACGTCGATCATGGCCCGCGACTATCCGATGGTGCAGGGCGCGGTGCTCTTCGTGGCCACGGCGTTCAGCTTCGTCAATCTGCTGGTCGATATCCTCTACGCCTATGTCGATCCGCGGATCAAGGCGCAGTACAAGTAAGGGGGGATTTCTGTGGCTGATCTGAAAAACTCGGAGCCGGTCCGCAAGCAGCGCGGGCCGTTCGCCGAGGTCATGCACCGCCTGAGCAGAAGTCCTCTGGCGATGTTCGGCCTGGCGTTCATCATGCTGCTCGTCTTCTGCGCCATCTTTGCCGAATGGCTGGCGCCGTATCCGTTCGCCAAGCAGAATCTGCTGCACATGTTTGAGCTGCCGTCGTCCAAGTACCTGCTCGGCACCGACGAGTTCGGGCGCGACATCCTCAGCCGCCTCATCTTCGGCGCGCGCGTCTCGCTCCAGGTGGGCTTCATCGCCGTGGGCATCTCGCTCGTCGTCGGCGGCCTGCTGGGCGCCTTCGCCGGTTTCTACGGCGGCTGGCTGGACAACCTCATCATGCGCGTCATGGACGTGCTCCTTTCCGTGCCGCAGACGCTGCTGGCCATCGCCATCGCCGCGGCTCTGGGACCCGGCCTGTACAACCTGATGATCGCCGTCGGCATCTCCGCCGTGCCCAACTACGCGCGCATCGTGCGCGGTTCCGTGCTGTCCATCCGCGGCATGGAATACGTTGAAGCGGCGCGCGCCGTCGGCTCGTCCGACCTGCGCATCATCCTGCGCCACATCATCCCCAACAGCATGGCGCCGATCATCGTCCAGTCCACGCTGGGCGTGGCTTCGGCCATCCTCAACGCCGCGGGCCTGTCGTTCATCGGCCTCGGCATCCAGCCGCCCAACCCCGAGTGGGGCGCGATGCTGTCCGGCGGCCGTCAGTACATCCGCGACTTCCCGCACCTGACGCTCTATCCCGGCCTGGCGATCATGCTCACGATCCTGGCGCTGAACTTCCTCGGCGACGGTCTGCGCGACGCGCTCGACCCGAAACTGAAACGCTAAAGGGGGGCGGACCATGTCTGAAAACAAAGATCTGCTCCTTGAGATCAAGGATCTTACCATCCACTACGTGACCGAGAGCGGCCGCGTCCACGCCGTCGAAGGGCTGAACCTTCAGCTCGCCAAGGGCGAGACGCTCGGCTTCGTCGGCGAGACCGGCGCGGGCAAGACGACCACGGCGCTGGGCATCATGCGCCTGCTGCCGATGCCGCCCGCGCGGATCGAATCCGGCGACATCATCTTCGAGGGCGAGAGCCTGCTGACCAAGTCGGCCGCGCAGATGCGCGCCATCCGCGGCGGCAAGATCGCCATGATCTTCCAGGACCCGATGACCTCGCTCGACCCCGTCGTCCCCGTTCTGGACCAGATCGCCGAGATGGTGGAGCTGCACCACAAGGGCACGAAGGCCGACGCCCGCAAGCGCGCCGGCGACATGCTGGAGCTGGTCGGCATCCCGCGCGAGCGCGGCGCCGCCTATCCGCACCAGTTCTCCGGCGGCATGAAGCAGCGCGTCGTCATCGCCATCGCTCTGGCCTGCGACCCCACGCTGCTGATCGCCGACGAACCCACGACCGCCCTTGACGTGACCATTCAGGCGCAGGTGCTGGAGCTCATGCACGAGCTGAAGGAGAAGTTCCGCACCTCGATGATCATGATCACGCACGATCTCGGCATCGTCGCGGAGATGTGCGACAAGGTCGCGATCATGTACGCCGGACGCGTCGTCGAGTACGGCTCGACCGCCGACATCTACGAGACGCGCCTGCATCCCTACACCGAAGGCCTGTTCAACTCGCTGCCCGACCTCGACTCCGAGCAGGAGGAGCTGAAAGTCATCCACGGCCTCATGCCCGACCCGACCAACCTGCCCTCCGGCTGCTGCTTCCACCCCCGCTGCCCCTACGCGACGGAGGAGTGCTCCAAGTGCGCGCCGGCGATGACCGAAGTGTCGCCCGGGCATTTCGTCGCCTGCCCCGTGCGCACGGCGAAGCTGAACAAGTAAGGAGGCTGATTGATCATGACTGAAATGCAGAACACCGAGCCGATGGTCGTCGTCAACCACCTGAAAAAGTACTTCAACACGCGCCGCGGCCTGCTTCACGCCGTGGACGACGTGTCGTTCTTCGTCAACCGCGGCGAGACCCTCGGCCTGGTCGGCGAGTCCGGCTGCGGCAAGTCGACGCTGGGACGCGCGATGATCCGCCTGCTCGAGCCCACCTCCGGCGAAGTCAAGTTCTGGGGACGCGACATCGTCGGCATGAGCAAGGGCGAGATGAAGGAAATGCGCAAGAAGGTCCAGATCGTCTTCCAGGACCCCTATTCGTGCCTCAACCCGCGCCTTTCCGTTTCCGAACTGATCGCCGAGCCGCTGATCGTCAACAAGATCTGCTCCAGCCGCAAGGAGATGGACGAGCGCATCGCCAAGCTGATGGACACCGTCGGCCTGGCCCGCCGCCTCACCGGAGCGTATCCGCACGAGCTTGACGGCGGCCGCCGCCAGCGCATCGGCATCGCCCGCTCGCTGGCCCTCGAGCCCGAGTTCATCGTCCTCGACGAGCCCGTCTCGGCCCTCGACGTGTGCATCCAGGCGCAGGTGCTCAACCTCCTCAAGCAGCTCCAGAAGGAGAACAACTACACCTACGTCTTCATCTCGCACAACCTGAGCGTCGTCAAGCACCTGTCCGACCGCATCGCCGTCATGTACCTGGGCAAGATCGTGGAGCTCACCGACTACCGCACCACGTTCAAGAACCCGCTGCATCCCTACACCCAGGCCCTGCTGTCGGCCATCCCCATCCCCAAGGTGGGGCAGAAGCGCAACCGCATCATCCTCGAAGGCGACGTGCCCAGCCCCGTCAACCCGCCGGCCGGCTGCCGCTTCGCGGGACGCTGCCGCTTCGCGCAGGACATCTGCCGCGCCCAGGACCCCGAGTTCCGCGAGTACGAGCCCAACCACTTCGTCGCCTGCCACTTCACGGGCAAGAACACGTACGAGCGGTAATTATTAATTAATAATTACTAATTAATAATTAGTAATTGAAGGAGAAGAACATGACAACACTTGTCGATCGTTTTATCCGTTACGTCAAGATCAACACCCAGTCGGCCGAGGGCATGGGCTGCGTGCCCAGCACCCCCTGCCAGCACGACCTGGCCAAAGTGCTCGGCGAAGAGCTTCGTGAGCTGGGCCTGAGCGACGTGGCCGTCACCGAAAACGCCTACGTCTACGGCATCCTGCCCGCCAACTGCGAGAACGCGCCCGCCATCGGCTTCTGCGCCCACATCGACACCGCCCTCGAGGTGACCGACGAGAACGTCAAGCCCCGCATCGTCGAGAACTACGACGGCAAAGACCTCGTGCTGAACGCCGAGAACAACATCGTCCTCTCGCCCGAAGTGTTCCCCGAGCTGAAGGATCACAAGGGCGAGACCCTGATCGTCACCGACGGCACCACGCTGCTCGGCTCCGACGACAAGTCCGGCATCGCCGAGATCATGACCGCGCTCGACTACATGGTGCAGCATCCCGAGTTCAAGCACGGCAAGATCGTCGTCTGCTTCTGCCCCGACGAGGAGATCGGCCACGGCGCCTCCCTCTGGGACCTCAAGAAATACGGCGCCGACTTCGCCTACACCCTCGACGGCGGCGGCAAGGGCACCTTCTCGTGGGAGACCTTCAACGCCGCGCAGGCCAAGGTCAGCATCAAGGGCGTGTCCGTCCATCCCGGCACCGCCAAGAACAAGATGATCAACGCCTCCATGGTCGCCCTCGAGTTCGCCGCCAGCTTCCCGCCCGCCGAGACCCCCGCGCACACCGAACTGCGCGAAGGCTACTTCCACATGACCGACATCAAGGGCGGCGTCGACAGCTGCGAGATGACCTGGATCATCCGCGACCACGACACCGACAAGTTCAACGCCCGCAAGGAGCACTTCAAACTGATGGTGCGCCAGCTCAACGAGCGCTGGGGCCGCGAGCTTGCCACCGTGACCATCCGCGACCAGTACTACAACATGGCCGTGCCGCTGAAGGAGCGCATGGACATCGTCAACACCGCGCTCAAAGCCTACGAGATGGCCGGCGTGAAAGCCAACATCATCGCCGCCCGCGGCGGCACCGACGGCTCCCAGCTGTCGTTCCGCGGCCTCCTCACGCCCAACATCTTCATCGGCGGCTACAACTGCCACGGCAAGTACGAATACGCCGTCGTCAGCGAGATGGAGAAGGCCGTCCAGGTCGTGCTCAACATCATCCAGCTGTATGCCGAGGGGAAACAGGTCAAGTAATCAATTAGGAATGAGTAATGAGT
>JAEEUD010000056.1 GCA_016286835.1 Pyramidobacter sp.
CGTAAAGCACGGGCTTCCCGCGCGGTGAAAACCGCATGGGAAGCCCGTGTTTTATCTTACGGTTCCATGTGGGACAAACACTCCGAAGCGGAGTGTTTCGCGTGAAACAGCCACGAAGATCGTTCCCCGATCATGACTGAAGCAGTCTTTGTTTTTTTCAGGGCCCCCTTGCCTGATCCCGTAAAAAACACGACAGCCTCTCATTGACAAATCGCAAATTCTCGATATAATAAACTCATCCCACTCAAAGGAGGCAGTCCATGGACATCATCGAGATCAGCAAAGCCCTGTCGAACGAGACACGGCTGAACATCCTGAAATGGCTGAAGGCTCCGCAGGACAATTTTCCCCCGCAGGGCGGCTGTCTGAACGAACCGGTCGACCTGAAAGGCGGCGTGTGCGTCAGCAGCATCCAGGCAAAAGCCGGGATCTCGCAGTCGACCGTCTCAAACTACCTCGACATGCTCCAGCGTGCGGGGCTGCTTCTCTCGGAGCGGCACGGCAAGTGGACGTACTACCGCCGCAACGAGGAGATGATCGCCCGTCTTGCGGCGTTTATCGGTTCCGAACTGTAAAATATCAAAGGCGCGGGGCAGTTCGCGCCTCATTTTTCAGCGCCTACATATCTACAATCTTAGAAATGTAGTATTAGAGAAATAACGATTTTTCAGGGGAGAGCGATTCACATGAAAAAACTCGACGTCGCCACGCGGCGCGGCAGTGTGCTGAACGGCGTCCTGTTCGACGCGCCGGGCGCGGACACGGTGCTCGTGAACATCACGGGCATCCACGGAAATTTTTACTCCAACCCTTTCTATTACGATTTCGGTGCGGCGCTGAACTCCGGCGGATTCGATTTTGTCTATGCGCAGACGAACGACGCCTTCGGGCAGATCCCGACGGTCAATCTCCGCACGGGCGGGCGTGAGATGATCGGCTCATGGAACGAGCGTTTTTCATACACCGACGAGGACATCGAAGCCTATCTCGACTGGGCGCGGAACGCGGGGTACAGGCACATTTTCCTGTCGGGGCACTCGCTCGGGGCAAACAAGGTGATGTATTACCTGTCACGGCACCACGGCGGACCCGTCGAAAAGTTCGTTCTGCTCAGTCCGGCAAATCTGGGTTTCATGATGAGCGGGGTGACGGAGCGCGAAAAGCAGACGGTGAAGTTCTACGTGGAACAAGGACGGGGAAAAGAGATGCTGCCGTCCCCGTTCATGGGCTGGGTCGAGTGCATTGCCGACACGGCGCACGACTGGCTGTTTTCAGGGTGTCTGGACAACGCGCACACCGATCCGGCAGGCGATTTTTCCGTGGCAGAGGGCGTGACGCACGAAGGCGCTCTGCTGATCGGCACATACGACAATTTCGCCGGCGGCGATCCGGCGCGCTTTCTTCAAAACATCAATGAGCACATGCCGTCGGCCGGCCGGAACAAAATGATCTTCATCGGAAAAACAGGGCACACGTATCAGATGAAACACCGCGAGACGGCCGAAGCGCTGCTTTCACTGATGAAGGAATGGAGGGGGAACTGATGCCTTTTGTCACCGTCAGGACGAACACAGCGATGAACCGCGGGGATGGTTCATTCAAGCAAAGGAGCATGAAAAATGAAAACACTGTTTGACTGCGTCAATCTTGGGAAACTGCGGCTGAAAAACCGCCTGATCCGCTCGGCGACGTGGGAAGCTCTTGCCGATGAAAGCGGACACATGAAAGAAGAACTGTTCGAGACCTACGAGCGACTTGCGGCCGGCGGCGTCGGCGCGATCATCACGGGATTCACTTCGGTGTCCGGGGACGATCATTATTTCGGCGGCATGGCCCGCCTTTCGGACGATGAACTGATCGCCGAACACCGGCGGCTGACGGACACGCTCCACAAACACGGCTGCCCCGTCATCGCTCAGCTGGCGCTCGGCGAATACAACGGCGCGCACCGGAACATGACGCCCGACAGCATGTCCGCAGCCGATATCGCTGCCGTCAAAGACCGCTTTGTCAGCGCCGCCGGACGAGCCGTTCAGGCCGGGTACGACGGCGTGCAGATCCATGCGGCGCACGGATTTTTCCTCAGCCGCTTTATCAGCCCGGCATTCAATCACCGTAACGACGAGTACGGCGGCAGCGCCGAGAACCGTGCCCGGCTGATCGTTGAGATCCTGCGCGGGATCGCGGCCGACTTCCCGTCCCTGCATCTGACGATGAAGATCAACGGCAGCGACTTCATCTACGGCGGTCTGACTCCTGACGACTGCGCCGCCGTCTGCCGCCTGTGCGAAGCAAACGGGCTGGAGTCCGTCGAGATCAGCGGCAACGGGACCTCCGTCCCCGGGATCAGGCCCGGCGTGAACGAGGCGTATTTCCGGGAATTCGCGGCCCCGATCGCCGGGCAGCTTTCCATCCCAGTGATCCTTGTCGGCGGCCACCGCAGTCCCGACTGCATGGAACGCGTGCTGAACGAAACGGGCATCGAATTCCTGTCCCTGTCGCGCCCTCTGGTGCGCGAGCCCGATCTGCCGCGCCGCTGGAAAAGCGGCGACCGCTCGCCGTCGCGCTGCGTGTCGTGCAACGCCTGTTACAGCACGCCGGGGCACCGCTGCGTATTTTTGAGATAGCAAAAAGCCGCCGGAGCATTGTGCTCCGGCGGCTTATTTTAACGCTGTCAGCAGTAAAAGGCAGTTACAAACGGGGAAAAGTCCCGACACCTAGAACAGCCCGAAATACGCGGCCGCGGCGCAGCAAACGCTGAAGCAGACGGCGGCGAGGATCAGCTCGTTGTACAGCTTGTTGCGGTCCACGCCTTCGGGAGCGCCGGCCAGGCAGAGCGCGCCGACGGTGGAGAGCGGGCTGATGACGACGCCGTTGGTGCCGACGATGACGGCGGTGATCAGCGACATGGCCGTGCCCATCTCGGGGTTCTTGGCGATCTCGTTGGCCATGGGGATCAGCGTCGGCATGACGACGCCCGTGCCGCTGGACACGGCGCCCATGACGCCGGACAGGGCGATCAGCGCGGGACGCACGGTCGTGGCGCTCATGTGCGCCTTGAGCAGCTCTTCGAGGTACTTGAAGCCGCCGGCGGTGACGACGACGCGCAGCAGCACCGACATGCCGCAGATGAGGATCAGCGTGGCCCACGGCGTGGCGGCGAAGGCCTTTTTCTGGTCGGCCGCGCCGAGCACGATCAGCACGCCCGCGATGGCAAACGCCAGCATCCCCAGATCCTGCTTGAAGACGACGACGCCGATCAGCAGCGCGGCCACGCCGAGCAGCGTGAGCTTCTGTTTGCCGTCAAACGGCGTCCACGAGGCGGCTTCGGCGTTTTCCACGCGGGGCAGCGTCAGCCCGCCGAAAAGCACGTAGGCAGCCAGCGAGAATACGGTCATGGCGATGGCGAACGGCGCCCAGAGCTGGATGTAGGTGTAGCCGGGAATGTTCTGCGCCATGGCGATGCGGTTGGCAACAAGGCCGTTGATCGCGACGGGCGAAAGTCCGCCGGCCATGATGCCGCCCATGGTGACGACCGACATCATCAGCACGGGGATCTTGTTCTGCACAGCCACGTACAGCGCGATGGGGGCGATGACGGCGATGACCAGGCCGCCGGCACCGATGCCGGAGATGATCGCGCCGCCGATGAAGAAGACGATGGGCAGCAGCTTGGCGCTGCCGTGCGCGAAGAAGGCGATGTTCCTGGCCATGGCCTCGATGGTGCCGTTGACGTTGGCGATGGCGAACAGGAACGTGGTCGACAGGGCGATGAAGAACACGCCCATGGGCCAGCCCTTGGCGTAGATCTCGGCCGGCTTCATCTTCAGCACGAAGATGCCGAAGACATAGGCGGCGACGAGCGCGATGACGCCGCAGTTTTTCTTGGTGACGGCGGCAAACAGGATCACGGCAAAGAAAACGATCAGAGAAACGACAGCAAGGTTCATTTGTGCAACACTCCTTTTTGTCTAATTATTAATTCTTAATTACTAATTTTTAATTGCTTTTGCGATCAGGTCGCCCATCTCGGTGGTGCCGACCTTTTTGCAGCCTTCGCTGAAGATGTCGCCGGTGCGCCAGCCTTCGTCGAGGACTTTGTTCACGGCAGCCTCGACGGCAGCGGCCTCTTCGGGCATGGCGAAGCTGTACTTCATCATCATCGCGCCGGAGAGGATCGTGCCGATCGGGTTGACGATGTTCCTGCCGGCGATGTCGGGCGCGCTGCCGTGGATGGGTTCGTACATGCCGCACGACGTGCTGCCGAGGCTGGCCGAGGGGATCAGTCCGATCGAGCCGGTGATCATGCTGGCCTCGTCGGAGAGGATGTCGCCGAAGAGGTTCTCGGTGACGATCGTGTCGAACTGCGCGGGGTTGCGGACGATCTGCATGGCGCAGTTATCGACGAGCATCTCGCGCGCTTCCACGTCGGGGAATTCCTTCGCGACGCGGTGGAACACCTCTGACCACAGACGCGAGCAGTCGAGCACGTTCGACTTGTCGACGCTGGTGAGCACTTTGTTGCGCACGCGTGCCGTTTCGAAGCCGACGCGGACGATGCGCTCGATCTCGCCCTCGGAATAGCTCATGATGTCGGTTGCCTTCTTCCGGCCGTTCTCGACCGTCGTCTCGTGTTTGCCGAAGTAGACGCCGCCGACCAGCTCGCGCACGATGACGAAATCGATGCCCGCGGCAACGATCTCGGGCTTCAGCGGTGAAGCCGCGGCCAGCTGCGGGAACACGCGCGCCGGACGCAGGTTGGCGAACAGCTCCATGCCGCTCCGCAGGCCCAGCAGGCCGCGCTCGGGCCGCTTGTCCTTGGGCACAGCGTTGTACTTCGGTCCGCCGACAGCACCGAGCAGCACGCTGTCGCTGGCCAGACATTCTTTGAGCGTCTCGTCCGGCAGCGGCACGCCCGTGGCGTCGATGGCCTCGCCGCCCATCAGCACTTTTTTGAAGACGAACTCATGGCCGAACACCTCGGCCGTCCGCTTCATCACCTTGACCGCCTCGCGGACCACCTCCGGCCCCGAGTAGTCGCCCTCGATCATTGCGATCGTTTTCCTCATGCTTTGACCTCCTTTTCGATACAAAAAGCCGGAAGACGCCCGCGAAGAACGCGGAAGACTTCCGGCTTTAAAACGCTTTGCGCCGCGCCGTTTTACGCGCACGCAGAAATCAGCCCCGGAAGAGTTCCGCGGCCAGATAGCGCGAGAGTAAAATTCACAGACGACTGATTCATGCGGACGCCCCTCCTTTGGGATGATCATAATACAGACATATTCTAACAAGAGATAAAATTCTGTCAAGTTGAACATCGCTCTAAAAATCGGCGGCGTTTTTCCGTTTTGTCCATTTTGGCCATAATCAATGCATATTATTAGCCAAAACGAGCGCAAAACTCCGTCCAAAATGCGCGAAGCAGGCGTAAAAATCTAGCCATCTGGCGATTGCCGGTCTCGGCGCGAAGAAATACAATAGTCGCCGTACCGCGGACGGTACATAATCATACAAACGGAGGTTTCATCATGAAAAAACTTCTTGCGTTCGTGTTCGTTCTCTGCTTTGCCGCGTCGGCGTTCGCCGCCAAGATCGACGGCACGTTCTACACCGCCGAAGTGCCCGAGGGCTGGACGGCCGAGGTCGTGAACGCGGACGACAACAGCGTCAGCAGTATGCTGAAAGCGCCCGACAACAGCATGGCGTTCGTCGTCAGCGTGCTCAAGGCCGATAAGGACCTGACAGTCAAGACCGCCGCCGAGCAGTTCGCCGCCATCCACAACGCCACCGATCTGAAGAAGATGGAGGGCGAGGGCGAATCGTACGAGTATACAGCAGTGGTCAACGGCGCCAAAGCCTACGCCCAGGTCTTCAAGATCGACGAGGAGAGCATCGGCAATATCACGATCATCGGCGATCACGAGAGCGAACTCGCCGTGGGTATCTTTAACTCGATCGAGTTCAAGGAGCCCAAGTAAGTCCAATCAGCGCCAGAAAAAAGCGGAAAAATTCCCAGCGCGGGAGTTTTTCCGCTTTTATTTTTCCCGAAATTGGACCGCCGCTCAGCGTTCGTCCTGCGGCGCGCTCTCGCCGGCAGAGACGAGAACGCCGCTGGCGAGCAGATGCGTGAGCAGGCGATGGATGTTTTTGAAGCCGGTCTTCACCAGTAATGCCGAGATGACATTTTTCACCGTGCCGACGGAAACGCTCATCTCGCGGGCGATCTCTTCGCGCTCCAGATTGCGGCTCATCAGCCTCAGAACGTCGATTTCGCGGTGCGTAAAGAGCGCGTGCCAGGGATTGATGCGGCTGCAGCTGTCCTCGTCCGGGAAAAGCCGATAACCACTTCTCGTTGCGCGTACGGCAGCAACCAGCCCGGGAAGACCGATGTGCTCAGCGAACAAAAATCCGCTGACGCCGGCCTCCATTGCCTTAGAAACCAGCGACGTGTCATGCAGGAACGAGACGATCATAAACTTGCATTCAGAACGCGCACTGACGGTCCTGCGGGCAAAATCGAACAACGCCTCCGGCTCTCGCGTCGACAGACAAGCCAGCACCACGTCGGGCTTCAGTTTTTCAAGCTGCGGCGCGAGTTCTTCAATGCTTTCGAACTGCGCGGCCGTTTCAATATCAGGAACCTGCTTCAGGGCATTGGCAAGCAAATCCCGAAGCAGCCTCTGAGCGCCGACAACCACGGCTCGCAGCCTGGGCGAATGCGGCGAGATCCCTGCGGCCAGCACCTCGGCTACATTATGGTTGGCTTCCATGTTTTTTGCCCCCGAAAGAACACCGGCGTCCTATTTCTCCACGCCGACCGTGCTGAGCAGCACGCCGGCGACGATCACGGCGCCGCCGAGGGCCTGGAACGTGCTGACCGTCTCGCCCAGCACCAGATACGAGCAGACCACGCCGACGACGGGCTGCAGATTGAGCAGGATCATCGGCACGGTCACGGACAGCCCTTTGATCGAGTAGTTGAAAAACAGAAATGCCAGCAGCGAGCAGCACACGGCAAGAAACAGGATCGCGCTCCCGCTGCGCAGCGTCGGCATGATCCACGGGCGCCCCTCCAGCAGGACGAGCGGCACGAACGCAAGCGAACCGATCAGCATCTGCCACTGCGTCAGGAGCGCGGTGGAGTATTTCTCCGTCAGCTTCTGAGCGGAGAGACAGTACGCGCCCCACATCACGCCGGGAATGACCATCATCAGGTCGCCTTTCAGGCTGCCTTCGCCCGTCCCCGAGCCTGTCAGCATTCCCACGCCGGCCACAGCGATGGCGATTCCCGCGAGCTGACGGAACACGGGCAGCTTTCTGCGAGCCACGCACTCCATCGTCAGCACGATGACGGGGTAACAGGCCGTGATCAGCGCCGCGCGCGACGAGCTGGTCATGGCGATCGCCGCGTTCTGGAAAGCGAAATACAGCGTCACGCCGAACAGTCCGCTGACCACCAGCCGCGGCCAGTCGCTGCGGGCGACCTGCTCGCGCTGACCGGTCAGAGCGCGGAAGACGAAAAACAGGACTCCCGCCAGCACCGCCCGGACCAGCCCGAGCTGCTGCGGCGAGATCGTCTCATAGGCCACCGCCGTGCCAAGGTAGGAAGCGCCCCAGAACAACACCGAGCCCATGATCGCACAGTAATGTTTCCACATATGATTATTCAGTTCCTATCAAAGTAAAATGAGAAAACGCGCCGAAAATCCGGCGCTGAAAATCATACCACAAAATCGAACGCGCCGGCGAACCAAAATCCTGGGGGGCCAAACGCAAGACTAAGGAACGATTTCGCGCATAAAGGAATTGACTATTGCTGATCTTTCACAGCGCAAAATGCATTTGAGACGCGGCAAATCGCTTTTCGTGCGCAATCTGGATAGCCTGGCGTTTTTATGTTAAGATAAGACAGCAAGCAACGGACGGTGCCCTCCGTTTCGCCGTCTGCGTCAGAGCCGCTGTCGTTCATCGGTTCCATTTTCACGAATACGGGCATCGGAGCTGACGATTTCCGCGTCGCGCGGGAAACGCCGGCTTTTTCTTTTCATCTTTTGATCACGGAGGAATGGCTATGAAAAAACTCTTGTCTGCTTATGGTACCACGCTCCTGCTCGGCCTCGCGGCGCTGCCCGTGGGCGTGGCCGCAGGCGCGGCGGACGCGCTGTTCGGGCACGGCGTGCTGTTTGTAACGAAACTCCGCCTCGCCCACCCGTACTGGTTCATCCCCTTCCTGGGGCTTGCCGGGCTCGCGCTCGCCTGGTGCCTGCGCACGTTCGGCGGCAAAAGCACCAAGGGCATGACGCTGATCTTTGAAGCGGGACACGGCGTCGCCGACGAGATCCCGCTGCGGCTGATCCCGCTGGCGATCGGCGGCACGTGGCTGTCGCACCTTTTCGGCGGCAGCACCGGCCGCGAGGGCGTGGCCGTACAGATCGGCGGCACGATCGGCCACGCCGTGGGGCGAATGCTTCCGGTGCGGGACGCGGGTCGCCTGATGCTGATCGCCGGCATGGCGGCCGGTTTCGCCGGGCTGTTCCGCACGCCTGTGGCGGCGACGTTTTTCGCCATCGAAGTTCTCACGGCCGGCACGCTGGAATACCGGGCCATCTTCCCGGCGATGGTGGCCGCCTTCGTCGCAAGCCGCGCTTCGGGCACGCTGGGGCTGGGAAAGTTCACGTTCGACCTGGCTTCCACGCTCTCGCCGACCTTTGCCACAGGCGGACGCCTAATCGCGCTCGGCCTCATCTTCGGCGTCGCCGGAGGCCTGTTCGCCTGGACGATGCACCATGTCAAGGACGGCCTCGCGAAGCTGATCCCCAATCCGCTCTGGCGCGCGCTTCTCGTCGGTACGGCGCTGAGCGTGCTGTCGCTGCTGTGCTGGGAAGGTCGCTATTCGGGCGTTTCGACACAGCTGATCGGCGAAGCGTTCGCGGGAAAGGCGTTCCCCTGGGATTTCGCGCTGAAGGCGCTGTTCACGATCTTCACGCTGTCGGCTGGATTCCTCGGCGGCGAGGTGGTGCCGCTGTTCGTCACCGGTGCGACGCTGGGATCGCTCGCCGGTCCCCTGATCGGCCTGCCGGTGCAGGCGTCCGCGGCGCTGGGCTGCGTGGCCGTCTTCGGCGGCGCGACGAACACTCTTCTGGGACCGATCAT
>JAEEUD010000057.1 GCA_016286835.1 Pyramidobacter sp.
GGCGATATCAGCGTCGAGCGAATGACCGTGGACGGCGACTACACGTTTGTCGACAAAGAGGAAGGCTCGTTTGCGGCGAAGACGCTGGAGATCAAAAGCGGCATCGTCGAGTTTGAACGCGAGATCACGGCGCACGAAGGCATCCTTTCGGGCGGCAGCCTGAAACTGACCAAACAGCTGACGGTGAAAAAGGCTTTCACTCAGAAGAGCGGCACCACGCTGAACATCGACGTGGCAAACCTTGAACCGGCGCTGAAGGGCGTCGGCACCGAAAACCCCACGCTGACGATCGAGGAGAAGGCGTCGCTGTACCTGAAAGGCGCGGAGACCGGCAAGAGCTACCGCGTGGCCGAGGGATTCGATGTCGTAAGCGCCTGGAAGGACGATTATGTGACGGGCACCGCGGCACCCGAAGACGACACGTACACCGTCGAATACCGCGTCAGTACCGATGACTCTGCCGGCGCGGTCGACATCAACGTCACGAAAGTGGCGGCCAACCAAGACCCCGGCCCCGCCCGCCATATCTTCACGGCGGGGATGGCGCTGCGCAACGCAAATACCATCGGCACGCAGCTGCAGAACCGCAGCATTGAACTGCTGAACAGGCCGCTTGACCCGCTCGCCTTCGCCAACGGCTTCATGCCGCTGGAGAAAGGCAAGATCGGCGGCGTCTGGGCCACGCCATGGTACACGCATACCCGTGTGGACAACGAGAACGCTGATATGAAGTTCAAGAACTACGGCGTCACCCTCGGCGCTGATAAACTGCTGAACCACAATACGATCGGCGGCGTCGCCGTCAATCTCGGCAACACCGAAGGCCGCGGCCGCGGCGAGTTCGAGGGCAACGACAGCGACGGCAAGCACTTTGGCATTTCGCTGTACGGCGCGCGCGATTTCGGCCGCTTCACCCTGACCGGCGATATCGGTTACAACTGGCACAAGGACGACTACGACAGCACCGTGGACGGCAAATTCTATCACGCCCGCGGCGTGAAAAGCCGCGTCTTCTCGATGGGCGGCACGGCGTGGTGGAACCTGCCTTCCCGCGGCAAAATGAGCGTGAAGCCGTTCCTGGGCCTGAGATACAGCAATTTCAGCATGAACGGTTTCGACGACGAGAAGGACGGCAAGGCGTGGGCCCGCGTTGACAGCGACAGCGCCAGCCAGTGGCTCGTCCCCGTCGGCTTCAAGTTCGACTGGCAGCCCATGACCACGAAGAGCGGCTGGAAGATCAAACCCACTGCCGAACTGGCCTATGTCTTCGCCGGCGGCGACCGCGAGCTGAGCGTGCGGCAGACCAACTTCTCCGGCGGCGGCACGGGCCGCAGCACGCAGCTGCTGTCCGACCGCGACAACTTCCGCGCCTCCATCGGCCTCGACGCGAAGAAGAAGAACGTCACCGTCGGCCTCGGCGTGAACACCCTGCTCTCCAGCAGCCAGAAGGACATCGGCGTCAACGCGACCGTGCGCGTCGATCTGGAAAGCGGCCGCAGATTTGGCCGCGGCGCCTCCGAAAAGTCTGAACGCGAGCTGCGCCGTGAACAGAACGCGGCGGTGAAGGCTCAGCCGGCGGCAGCGCAGGAGCGCCCGGCCGTCGCCAAGGCCGAAACTCCCGCGCCGCGCAAGAAGAGCTACAGCCCCGAGTTCAAGGCCATGGTCGTCATGGAGATCCTTGCCGGCGAGCGTCCGCTCGTGGACGTCTGCGCCGATCGCGGTCTGGACGCCGACATGGTGCGCGGCTGGAAGAAAGAACTGCTCGGAAAGCTGACAGCGCTGATGATCAGCCAGTAAAACGGTAGGGGAACGTTTTCATTCAAAATCTTCAACACGAAGACACGAAGAAATGCATAAGCAAAAGAGCAGGGACGGCTCCGTTGGGGCTGTCCCTGCTCTTTTGATGCTTGTCAGCTATGAAGATTTTAATTCAAAGCCTTAGGCACGAAGACACAAAGAAAATCAGAGGCAAACCGCAGGGGTGTCACTTGTATTTTCTTCGTGTCTTTGTGCCTTCGTGTCGGATTTGAATTTAAAGTCCGTTTTCCTTGACAAACGTCGCTGGGTTCGGTATTTTTGCTTTGATGCTGTACCTATTTGTCCGAAATGCAGGAGGTCTTCGATGATGAAAGAATACACGTTTGCCTACGGCCGCGGCAGCAAGACGTTCTCGCTCGACGAGTCCCGCGTATTGCAGACGATCGAGATGCCCGACACGCCGCCGCTGGCAGATATCAGGGCGGCCGTGCTCGAGGCTATTGCGCATCCTATCGGCTGCGCGCCGCTGGCTGAGAGGGTCAGGCCGGGCGATACGGTGACTTTTATCTGCAACGACCCGACGCGCGTGGCCAACAGCTTCGATTTCATGCCCGTGCTTGTGGACGAGCTGAATCGTCTCGGTGTGCCCGATGAGAACATGCAGATCGTCTTCGCACTCGGCACGCACCGCCTGATGACGCCGGAAGAGATGCGCGATGCCGTTGGCGAGAACGTTGCTTCGCGCCTTGCGATGTTCAACAGCGACGCGAATGTTCCGGGCGACTTCGACTATTTCGGCGCCACCAGCCGTTTTACGCCCGTGCTGATCAACAAGCGCATCTGCCATTCCGACCACGTTATTTTGACGGGCACGATCGTGCACCACTTTTTCAGCGGTTACGGCGGCGGGAGAAAGGCCGTTTTCCCCGGCTGCGCGGCGATGGAGTCGATCCGTCACAACCACAGCTTCATGCGCGATCCGCGTTCCGGTCTCGGCAAGGCGGAGGGCAATCCCGTCTATGACGACCAGATGGAGGCCGTCGCGCTGTGGGCGAAAGGGCGCAGCGTGTTCCTGTTCAACGCCGTGCTCGACGCGCAGCATCGCTTTCTGAAGATGTTCGCGGGCGACTGGGCCGCGGCGCATAAAGAGGCGTGCAGGTTCGTCGATCAGGTCTACGGCGTGCCGATCAAGCAGAAGGCCGACATCGTCATCGCCAGCTGCGGCGGCTGGCCCAAGGACATCAACGTCTACCAGATGCAGAAGACGATGGACAACGCCGTGCTCGCCGTGCACGAGGGCGGCTGCGTCGTGCTGCTGGCCGAGTGCGAGGAGGGCAGCGGCAGCAAAGTGCTGGAGGAGACGTGCCGCCGCCTGAAAAGCCCCGAGGCGATCGAAGCCGATCTGGCGAAGCATTTTGTCATCGGCGAGCATAAGGCCTACGCGATCACGCGGCTGATGAAAAAGGCGCATTTCATCCTCGTCACCGGCCTTGACCGCACGCTGGCAAAGGATATGTTCTTCACCGGCGCTGTCGATTCTGTCGATGAAGCCATGCGCGTTGCCGAGCAGATCGTCGGCAAGGATTCGACCGTCGCCCTGATGCCGACCGGCAGTCTCACCGTGCCGCTGTATCGGGGATAGGAGAAAAACAAACGGATCTTAAAAGTGCGGCGGGAACCGAAAGCGATCTTCCGGTTCCCGCCTCATTTTTGTGCAGAGTGTTACGCCGATTTTTTCAGAATGAACGATCCGGCCAGCCGCCACAGCGGCAGCAGGTACAGATAGCAAGCGGCGAGCATCGAAAGCGTCGGAGCGCCGGCGGCGGTCAGCGGCACGCTGCCGGCGATCGACCAAGGGACGAGCGCCGCGATGACGACGACGGAATCCTCGATGTCGAGCGCCAGCTGCTCCTTCTTTTCGGGCAGCGTGTCGCACAGCTGCGCCGTGAGCAGGATGGCGAGCGACTGATTGCAGGCGATCATGCTTGTGACGGCCGACGTGGCGAGCGTCGCGGCAAACGGCGACGAGCGGTGCGCCAGACTTTCGACGGCGCGTTTGGCCTCGTCGAGCAGGCCGGTCTTCCGAAAGATGCCCGAGTACGACGACGACAGGCAGACGATGCCGCTCACTCTCAGCATCGAAGCGATACCTCCGCCGTTCATCATTGCGCCTACCTGCGCGTCCGCGGCGTGAAAACCGCTCCAGACCATTTTCAGCAGTTCAGGCGCGGGAACGTTCTGCAGGAACAGGCAGAGCGGCACGGCCGCGGCGATGCTGGCCGTCATGGCTGCCTTGACGCGCACGCGCAGCGCTGACAGGACCATGATGACGACGGCGGGAATAAGCGCGGCCCAGTGCAGAGCGAATTCACGTCCGAACAGCGCGCGCAGGTCGGGCGTCTGTCCGCCGGCCGTGCCGCGCAGGCCGAGAAGACCGTAGACGGCGCAGGAGATCAGGAAGGGCACGAGCGCCGAGCGCATCATGCGGTGGATGTTGTCGAAGATGTCCGTTCCCGTCAGCTCGGCCGTGAGCAGCGCGCTCGTGGAAACGGGCGAACAGCGGTCGCCGAAGAACACGCCCGACAGGATCGCTCCGCCAGTGAGCACGGGAGAAACGCCCATCGCCCCGCCCATCGTCGCACAGATCACGCCCATCGTCGCCGCCGAACCGAACGACGTGCCCGTAAGCAGCGACACGCCGCAGCAGAGCAGGAACGTCATGAGCAGGAATACTCCCGGCCGGATCAGCCCGGAAGCCGAGACGACGAGCACGGGAATGGTCCCGGCTGCGCGCCAGAAGGCCGTGAGCACGCCGATGAGCATGAACGTGATGAGGATGTTGCGCACGGATTTGACGCCGTCCAGCGCCATGCGCGTCAGTTCGCCCCAGGAGAACTTTTTGTGCCGCCCGTAAATCAGAAACAGGACAAGTCCCGCCGCGAGCGCGTACAGGACCGGTGCGTCGAGCACGAGGCAGAGCGTCAGCCCTGCACAGAACAGTCCCAGCGTCAGCCATTCGATCATGCGATCCGTCCTTTCTAAATACGCACACGGGGAAAACGATAAATGTGAAGAAATTCCTCGTAATTCGCCCGAAATTTCGCTATAATTATAGCGCGGCACTTGAAAATTGCATGTGTTTTTCTTTGGAGGAAACGGGAAATGCTCGATGTGAAGAAATACCGGTGTTACGCGCTGTCGCTGGGGCATCTGTGCTCCGACGTGAATCAGGGGACGCTGGCGGCGCTGCTGCCGTACCTGATCGCTGCGTACAAATTCGATTACGCGACGGCGGCGTCGCTGGTGATGGCCTCGAACATTGCCGGCTCGCTCATTCAGCCGCTGTTCGGCTTTATGGCCGACAAAAAATCGCGTCCCTGGCTGATGCTCCTTGGCGTCTGCATGGCCGGCGGAGGGATGGCGGCCACGGGCGTGGTCTCCGGTTTCGCGGGGCTGTGCGTCGCCGTGATGATCAGCGGCATTGGCATTGCCATGTTCCATCCGCAGGCGGCGATGATCGTCAATCAGATCTCGACCGACGCTGACAGGGGCACGAATCTGGGCATTTTCTCGTTCGGCGGCAGCATGGGCTTTACGTTCGGGCCGCTCATGGCCGGCGCGTCGATCGGGCTGTTCGGGCTGAAAGGCACGCTCGTGTATCTGGTCTCGCCGCTGATCTTTGCCGTCGCCTACGCTGTCTTTTTCCGCGATATCGGGGAGGTCGCGCCGCGCCGGCGCGAAAAGCAGGAGAACGGCGCTGGCGCGGACGAGTGGGGCGAGTTCGCCAAGCTTTCCGTGCTCATCTTCGGACGCTCGATCGTCAACAGCGGCATCAACACGTTTACCGTGCTGTTCCTCTGCGCCGTCATGGGCCAGTCGCGGGCCATGGCCGGGACGCTTCTGAGCGCCTATTACGCGGTGGGCGCGTTCAGCTCGCTGTTGGGAGGACGGCTTTCAGACAAACTGGGGCACCGCAGGACGGCGCGCATGTCGTTCGCGATCCTGCTGCCGGCACTTGTCGTCTTCACGGCGGCGAAAGACGCCTGGCTGGCTGTGGCGATGCTCTTCCCGATGGCCGTGGGCGCGAACCTCGGTTTCAGTCCGATCGTGGCGCTGGGAGCGCGCTATCTGCCCGAACATGTCGGGCTCGCTTCGGGCCTGACGCTGGGCATGGCCGTCAGCGTCGGCGGCATCGTCGCGCCCGTGTTCGGACGCATCGGCGACCTCTGGGGGCTGCGAATGACGTTCGCGGCCGTCGCCGCTCTGGCCGTCGTGCCGCTGCTGTTCGCGTTCCTGCTGAAAGAGCCGGGCGAAAGCAGAAAGAACGCGTGAGCGACGCTCTTGCTTTTTCGTGAGCAATCAACTATTCTCAGCCTGAGAATTAAACTGAAAGGAGATCCTGCACATGAAACTGTACACGTACAAAAGAACAGGTCAGTCTTCGCCTGAAGTTGGCGTGCTCCGCGACGGAAAGCTCGTTCCCGTTGCCGCGTTCGGCTTGAAATACGCGACGATGAACGAACTGATCCGCGGCGCTTCGCCTGAGGAATTGAAGGCGCTTGCTTCGGGGGCATTTGATGCCTCTGCGGCCGTGGCGCTTGAGTCGGTCAAACTCCTCGCTCCGATCCCGGAGCCGGCGCAGGACGTGCTCTGCCTGGGGCTGAACTATATGGCTCATGCCAACGAGGCGCGCAGTTTCAACGCGGCGCTGGCCTCCAAAGAGGGCTGGCCCGTCTACTTCTCCAAGCGCGTCAACTGGGCACCCGGCGACGGCGACGGCATTCCCGCCCACGAGGACGTGACCGGGCAGCTCGACTACGAGGTAGAGCTGGCGGTGATCATCGGCCGCGACGCGAAAAACGTGACGATGGAGGACGCGAAGGATTACGTGTTCGGTTACACGGTCCTCAACGACGTGACGGCTCGCGATCTGCAGAACCGGCATGTGCAGTGGTATTTCGGCAAGAGCCTCGACGGCTTCACGCCGATGGGCCCCTGCATCGTCACTGCTGACGAGTTTGCTTTCCCTCCGGCGCTGCACATCAGCTGCGCGGTGAACGGCGAGGTACGTCAGGACGCGAACACGAACATGCTCATCCACAGTATCGCCAAGATCATCTCCCAGTTCTCGCAGGGCGTGACGCTGAAGGCCGGAACGATCATCGCCACGGGCACGCCCAAGGGCGTGGGAATGGGCATGGCGACGCCGACGTTCCTCAAAAAAGGTGATGTCGTGACGTGTGAGATCGAAGGCATCGGCAAGCTGACGAACACGATCGTGTGATCTCCCTTTGCCGTTGAACGATAATTGAGATAAAAGACGCGAGGAAAGCTTTTTACGGGAGGCTTTCTTCGCGTCTTTGCGTCTTCGTGCCGGATCATGTATCTCCATGGCTTTGAATTCGGTTTTCCGCGAAAATCGCGAACGATGGTATAATACCGGCGAAACGCTTTTCAGAAAGAGCGGGAGGAGATTGAAATGCCGAAAACTGATGATTTCTGGTGGTACGTTACGCTCAGCGGTCCGTCCGGCATGGAAGACGCGCTCAGCTCGGCGGCCGAGGATTCCGGCTGCATCGGCTCGCTCGTCACCGGCCGCGGCGATCTTGTCGACGTGCAGGTGTATTACCGTGCCAGCCGCGATCTCGGCGAATGGCTGAAGGTGCTGGAGCCGTACCTGGAGCAGTGGAGCGAGGTCAAAATCAGCGACATGGGCAAGATCGAGAACCGCCCCTGGCACACCGAATGGATGGACGCGTTCCCGCCGCTCAACGTGGGCGAAAAGCTCGTCGTTATGGCTCCGTGGCACGCCGGCAAGGAAGACAGAGGCCGTCTGCCGGTGTACATCTATCCCGGTTCGGCGTTCGGCACGGGCTATCATCAGAGCACACAGGCCGTGCTCACGCTGCTCGAGCGCTATCTGCACGAGGGCGACGTGGTGGCGGACATCGGCTGCGGCTCGGCGATCCTCTCGATCGCGGCGCTGAAAATGGGCGCGTCGCTCGCTTACGCGCGCGACCTCGATCCGTCCGTCGTCAGCGAGGCCGTGCGCAACACGCTGGAGCTCAACGGACTGCCTGCGGAAAAGCTCGACATCGCCGTGGGCGACCTGCTCAAAGGCTTCGATCACAAAGTCGATCTGCTCATGGCCAATATTCTCTTCGAACCGAACAAAGCGCTTCTGCCCGACGTGAGCCGCGCGCTCAACGACGGAGGACGCGCGATCTTTTCCGGCATGGTGAAGGCCGAAGGCGAACAGTTCAAGGCGCTTCTTGAACAAAACGGTCTGCGGCTGATCGACGAGGTGTATTTTGACGACTGGTGCGGACTTGCAGCCGAAAAGATCTGACGCACTGCTGAGCGGCCGCCGTGTCCTGATCGAGTCGCTCGGCTGCCGCACTAACCTGGCTGAGGCCGAGGCGCTGTGCTGTGAGTTTCGCCGTCACGGCGCCGAGATCGTGGACGAAGCTCCGTATGATGCCGCCGTCGTCGTTACCTGTTCGGTGACTGCCGTTGCCGATCGTAAGAGCCGGCAGCTGATCCACCGTTATCGGCGCGAATGTCCCGAGAGCTGCGTCGTCGCCTGCGGCTGTTGGGCGCAGGGGGCCTCCGAGAAAAACGCCGCGAAAATGGGCGTCAACCTGCTTGTCGGTAACCGCTACAAGTCCGAGATCCCCGGGCTCGTTGCTGTCTGGTTGGCCTCGCGGCCGCAAAGCATCGCGACGATGCGCGGCCGCATGAGCGAGAGATGGGATTCGCTCCGGCTCGATCGCTCGCCTTATTACGGCCGGGCCTTCATCAAAGTGCAGGATGGCTGCGACCATCACTGCACCTACTGTGTCGTTCCCGCGCGCCGCGGCCCGTCCGTCAGCCGCCCTGTGGACGACATCGTGGCCGAAGCGCGGCGCTGTGCCGAAAAGGGGCAGTTCGAGATCGTCCTCACCGGGATCCACCTCGGCCTGTTCGGCCGCGACAGCGGCGAGACGCTTGCCGGTCTCGTCCGTGCACTTGGCCGGGTCGACGGCGTGACGCGGCTGCGCTTCGGCTCGCTTGAGCCGTTCTCCATCGGCGACGATCTGCTCGAAGCGCTCGCCGAATCGAAGGTCTTCTGCCGTCATCTGCACCTGCCGGTGCAGTCCGGCGACGACGGCGTGCTTGCGCGCATGAAACGCGGACATACCGTCGCAGACTATCACAAACTCGTTGCTCGCCTGAGAGCGGCGCTCGGCGACGATCTGCACATCTCCACCGACGCGATGTGCGCCTTCCCCGGCGAGAGCGAAAGCGCTTTTGCCGGCACGCTGGCGCTTCTTGACGATGTCAGGATCGGCCGTGTCCACGCCTTCCGCTATTCACCGC
>JAEEUD010000058.1 GCA_016286835.1 Pyramidobacter sp.
AACGTTTACGGCGAACGGTCCGGCGGTGTTCAACGACACGGTGACGATGAACAAGGGGCTGAAAATGAACGGCCAGCGCATTAGGAACGTCGGTAACGCCACCGAAGATGGCGACGCCGTGAACTATGCTCAGCTGAAGGGCGTGGCCTCGCGTGCCGAGAACATGTATTCCAACCTCGACCGCGGCATCCGCCGCGTTGGTTCGCGCGCGGCCGCTCTGGCTAGTCTGCATCCGCTGCCCTATGATCCCGATACGCCGACGACGTTTGCGGCGGCAGTCGGAAGCTACCGCGGCGAGACGAGCGCGGCGCTTGGTCTGATGCATCACTTTGACCGCGACACGCTGTTCAGTGTTGCCGGCACGGTGGGCAAGGAGCCGATGTTCACCGCCGGCCTGTCACTGCGGCTCGGCCGCTACGACGAAGAGGTGATTGAGGCACGGAAGCGCAGGCGTCGCGAGACGGCTGAGAAGAACCGTCTGATCGGCCTGGTCGAGACACAGGGCAAGGAGCTGGAGACGCTCAAGAAGCGTCTGCTTGTCCTTGAACAGAAGGGTAAGAAGTAATTCGCGTGTCCCGCGAAAACAAAAAAGAATCCGATCTGTCTCTCAAGGGACAGACCGGATTCTTTTATGCTGCGTTTATTTCTTTTCACACTTGATGTAGACGACTTTCATCGGCAGCTTGACGGGCGTATTTGCCGGCGGGTTGATCTCGTGCTTCCATTCTTCGCGGGCTTCATCGTCGCCGCGGCGCATGATCGCCAGAGGCAGGTCACCGGCGGCACGGATGGCGGCGAAGGCTTCGCCGACGGTCTTGCCTTCCCACTCGCTGCCGAGCTCCATCGTGTTGAGGCTGCTGCGGTTGTCGGAGTGGCTGAAGATGTCGCTGGCAAAGTCGGAGATGCCGCGCTGCGAAGCGCAAAGGGCGATGAAGCGCGCGATCAGCTGCTCGCAGAAGACGACGTTGTCCACGTTGGCGTTGCGCGCGTGGCGTTCGTTATCGGGGTTGAGGATCTCGAGCACGGAGTAGATCTCCGGGCGCAGCGACTCGACGGCCAGCGCCGTGAGGATCGACCTGGCATCCACGGTGTCGGCGGGCAGGCGTCCGGCGTCTTCGGCGAGGATGATCGCGGAAGTGGCCGTCTCCACGCCGGCTTTTTTGAGCACGTCGTCGGCCGAGCAGTCGCCCTCGACGACGGGCATGGTTGAGTTTTTCAGCTCGGGCGGGCGTTTGGTGCAGATGACCACGACGGGATGGCCCGACGCTTCCAGTTCCTTGACGATCTGCAGGGCGTGCGAGTTCCAGCCGCAGAGGATGGTGTGTCCTTCGGGGATGTTCACAAAAATGTCAGTCATGGCGGGCCTCCGTTACTTCACATTGCTGGAAATGAACACGACGCGCATGGGCAGCTTGACGACCGTGTCCGCGGGAGGATTGATCTCGTGATTCCAGCGCTCCGTGCCGGCGGTTTCGTCGGGCGTCATGATGCCGAGCGGCAGTTCGCCTTCGGCCAGCATGGCCTCGAACAGTTCGCCGGTGGTCTTGCCGTTCCACTTCTCGTCGATGTCGGCGGCGTGGAGCGCGGAACCGTCGTCGGAGTAGGAGAGGATGTCGCTGATGAACGAGCTGATGCCCTGCTGCGAGGCGCTGGCGGCGACGATGTCGGCCAGGGTGCGTTCGCAGAAGACGATGTCGTCAACGCCGGTGCGGCGCGCGTGGCGCTCGTTGGCGGGGTTGAGCAGCTCGATGACGGTGTAGATCTCCGGACGCAGCGTCTCAACGGCCAGCGTGGTGAGCACGGTGTGGGCGTCGATCTCGTCGTCGCTGAGACCTTCGGCGCGTTCGGCGAAGATGATCGCGCTCTCGGCCTTATCAATGCCGGCCTGGAGCAGACGCTGGTCGCTGGTCGGCTCGCCTGCCACGAAGAAGGCGTCGTAATGCGAAAGCTCGGCGGGCTTGGTCTTGGTGATGATGGCGACCTGCGTGCCGGAGGCGATGAGTTCTTTCAGCACGAGCTCGGCACGGCTGTTCCATCCGCAGATGATCGTGTGACCTTCATACTTGCACTTGTTCAGGCCCATCATGTTTTTCAGGTTGTACTTCATCACGCGGGCGAGGACTTCCGAGAGCACGACGCCGAGCACGGAAATGCCGACGACGGAAAGCACGAACACGATCACGCGGCCGACCATCGTCTGCGGGTGATTGGCGAACTCGCCCTGGCCGATCAGCGTGAACAGGATCGTCCACAGGGCTTCAAGCAGGCTGCCCTGACCGCCGCGTTCCAGTTTCCAGTACAGATACGTCGAGCCGAAGACGAGCGCGCCGAAACCCAGCAGGATCCAGATGAAATACTTGTGCAGCTTGCTGGCGTATTTTGTACCGCGCTTGAGTCCCTTGACCCGTTTTGCATAATTTTGCGCCACAGTGCCACCTCCGTAATGTTGCGTCGAACGAAACGACGCGTTTTGTCATGAACGGCGGCACTCCGCCGGCCGTTCGCCATGAAAAAAGCGCCCGCGCCCGGATGGAGCGGGAGCGGACGCGCTGTGTACTGAGAAAAAGCTTTACTGTGCCTTGGCCTCGGCGGCGAACTTGGAAACGACGGAGACCATGCGGGCCATGTCGGTGCGGCGCACCCACGTGATCACCACGTCGTCGCCGGAAACGCCGGCCGTGCTGATGGCGAGCTTGCCGAACAGCAGGCCGCGGATGCCGCGGATGGAGTTGATCTTGTTGTAGGGGAAGGCGCGGTCATCGCTGCCGTAGACGAAGCCGGAATCCATCACCAGCAGGCGCTGGTTTGTGGCCACGACGAGGACGGTGTTGCGCTTGCCGTCATAGCCGGACGTGAGGAACGCGATCTCTTCGCCCTCGTTGAGCACCTGGGGCAGGGCGCGAAGCTCCTTGCCGACGAACCACTTGTGGAATTTGCCGACCTTGCGGATCTGCTCTTTTACGACTTCCTTGGAAACTGGCATGGGAAAAAACCTCCTGGAATAAATGATTTTCTGTTTTGGGACGAATGCATGCGAAGGGAAGCGTGAAATGCCTCCAAACTTCCATGCTAATTATACGCTTTTTGATGCAATTTGAAAACCTTTCTCATCCATTTTTTTTCACAAAAAAAGGCACGCCGATTTTTCGGCGCGCCTGAGCGGCAAAAAGGTATAAAAATGGCACTCTCTAGGAGATTCGAACTCCTGTTACCGGGCTGAGAACCCGATGTCCTAGGCCACTGGACGAAGAGAGCGCTTAAAAATTGGCTGGGATACAAGGATTCGAACCTCGATTCTCTGATCCAGAGTCAGATGTCCTGCCGTTGGACGATATCCCAAAACACTATTCGTTTCGCGAACGAGGGTATCTTAGCACAGGCCTGTGGAAAATGCAAGCCCTGAAAACTGAATCGCAAAATATATTTTCCGCGATCGTAAAAACGCGAAAATCGCCCGCAAAAATGCGTCTTCGGATTTGAACTTAGACGCGGTTGATACTATAATAGCTACGGTAGTTTGTCCAGAGTTCAAAATCTGGTTTCGCAAAATCAAAAAAAGGAGTCCTGATCATCATGAATACCAACGATTCCCTCTATCGCAAGGCTTTGGCCCGCCGTCCCCTGAACGTGCAGGTGAGATTTGGCGACACCGACGCCGCGCTTTTCAGCGGCCGCGACATTTTCCGGGCGGTGAAGGAGAGCAATGCGATCGTCCTTGCGGCCAACGCCCGTCACCCGCTCACGGCCAAGGGCGTGCTGCGCGCTGCGAAAAAGCATAACGCCGCCGTTCTCATTGAGATCGCCACATCCGAAGCCGCTTACTGCGGCGCCAATTTCACCAATCTTCCCGACTATGCCGTCAAGTATTCGGGCGAACTGGGGCACGGCGCGGTGTTTGCGATGCACGTCGACCACTACGGCATCAAGAGCTACGACGACGTGAAGAAGGCTGTCGGACAGCTGTGCGATATGGTCCCCAGAGGCTGGACCTCGCTGGCGATCGACGCTTCGCACCTTGACGACTGGAACAACCTCTGCGCCACGCGCGACGTGGCCATGCACGTGCCTCCCTATTTCGGCCTCGAAGTCGAAGTGGGCGAGATCAAGGGCCCGGGCGAGTTCTCCACGGTGGAAGAGGCTTCGTACTTCATCGGCGGCCTCAACTCGTGGGGCATCTTCCCCGATCTGATCGCCATCTCCAACGGCAGCAAGCACGGCACCTACGACAAGTCGCTGGGGCAGGACGAAGGCATCAACCTTGAGCGCACGCTGGAGATCGCCAACGCGATCAAGCCCTACGGCGTTTCCATCGCCCAGCACGGTATCTCCGGCACGAACATCGAGAAGTGCGCGCACTTCCGCAACTACGGCATCGTCAAGGGCAACGTGGCGACGCTGTTCCAGAACGTCGTCTTCGGCCTGAAGATGGAGCCCGACACGGGCAACGCCGTGATCGAGAACGGCTCCTACGTCAAGGAGGCCGACCGCGGCATCTCCATGGATCTGTGGAACGAGATCGTCGCCTGGTGCGACGAAAAGGGCATGAGCCGCAAGTCCGGCGACTACAAGAAGGCGAATCTGCCGTTCTGCGACAAGATCCTCGCGCTCGAACCCAGGTACATTGACCGCATCCTTGACGAGACGGAGTACTGGGCGGAGCGCTTCATCAAGGCGTTCAACGCCGAGGGCACGGCCGAAAAGGTGATCGAGATCGTGAACCGCCGCGACACGTGGAACCCGCTGCCTGAGCGCAAGATCACGGCCAATCGCGCCGACTTCCGCCCCGATAATGCCCCCACGAAGGGCGGCAACGACGGCGGCGATTACTCCGAGTAACGATGGCATTTCGCACAAAATTATTCATTTGCGTCGCGTTCCTCACGCTGTCCACGACGTTTGCGGCAGCTGAGGAACGCGTCCCCACGTCGCTGACGGCCGAAGTCATGGACTACGACGTGGAAACGGGCGAATTCATGGCACAGGGAAGCGTGAAGCTGAAACGCGAGGGCGTGACGATCGAATCCGCCTATGGTTCGGCCAACACGCAGACGCAGAAGGCGCGCATGTGGGACAAGGTTCACGCTTACGGCAAGTATAACGGTGAAAATCTCGACGCCAAATGCGCCCAGCTCGATGCCGACTTTGCCGTCGACGGCGGCGAGTACATCATGACGGGGAACGTGGACGCCACGTTTGGCGCGCGCGTGCTGCGCTCGGATATGGCGAAGCTGGCCGGACAGAAATTCGCAGCCGAGAACGTGCGTCACTTTGAGGACAAAAGCCGCAACTTCGTGCTGACCTGTTCGACGATCACGGGCGATTACGACGGCGAAGGACTGAGAGTCGCCGACGGTGTCGGCAAAGTCGTCGTCACGCAGGACGATAAGGATAAAAACTCGAAGCTCTGGTGCAACTCGTTCGCCTATCGCCGTGAGCAGGACCGCCTGACCGGCAGCGGCAACGCGAGGATCCTCGTCACGCAGAAGGCCGATAAAAACAAAGTCACCGACATCCACTGCGATACGGTCACCTATTCGTTCAAGGCAGGATCGGTGACGGCAAGCGGTAACGCCCGAGCCGTGCAGGACGGGCGGCGCGTGAACGCAAAGAACCTGATCTACTATCCGGAGTCAGGCAAGCTGGAAGCCAAAGGCAAGCCGACGATCACCGTCGACCTCGTCCAGTCCGGCAAGAAGTCGCCGTCCAGACCGTCCCGTGCCGGAAACGTGAGGCGCGGCACCCGCGGAGGCAAATAAATGGCCGAAGTCAAGACGCTCAGCGCCGTTGGCCTGAACAAGAGCTTTAAAAAACGCCATGTCGTCAACAACGTCAGTCTGGAATTCCGCACCGGCGAGATCGTTGGTCTGCTCGGTCCCAACGGCGCGGGCAAGACGACGAGCTTTTACATGATCGTCGGACTCATCGAGGCCGATTCCGGCACGGTGACGATCAACGGCCGCGACATCACGGGACTGCACGTGTATCAGCGCGCGCGCCGCGGGATCGGCTATCTGCCCCAGGAGGCTTCGGTGTTCCGCAACCTGACCGTGAGGGAAAATATCCATCTCGTGCTCCAGGAACGCGGCATGAAGACGAAGCAGATCAAACAAAAGGCCGACGCTCTTATGGAAGAGTTCGGCCTGACGAAGCTTGTTGACGTGATGGGCTATTCTCTTTCGGGCGGCGAACGCCGTCGTCTCGAAGTGGCCCGTACACTGGCGCTCGATCCTGATTTCATCCTGCTCGACGAGCCGTTTGCGGGCATCGACCCGATCGCCGTGGGCGACATCCAGTCGATCGTGCGCACGCTCAAGGATCAGGGCTACGGCATCATGATCACCGACCACAACGTTCGCGACACGCTGGCCATCACCGACCGCGCCTATATCATCTATCAGGGCGAGATCAAGGTGAAGGGCAGCTCCGAGGAGATCGCCAACGATCCTTTCGCGCGCAAATACTACCTGGGCGATTCGTTCCGTCTCGATTAAGCGTCTTCAAGAGGCGTGATCTCGTCCGTGCGGCCTTCCGCGATCAGGCGGGCGACCTCGCGGGCGGCCGAACTGACGGATTCGCTCAGGCCGATGAAAAAGTCCGTGCTCTCCGGCTGTATGGCGATCACCTCTGCTGCGCAGGCGGAGGGCAGGGCTTTTTCCAACAGCTCATCGAGCGGCAGGTCGTGACTGGTGAACGTGGGCGAGTCGATGCGTGACAGCGGAAAACGCCGCACGCTCCCGGGCGGCAGGCCCATGTCGGAGGCATCGATCAGAAAAAATGCTTCCGGCGCTTCGTGCGCCAGCGTGGCAAGGTAGTTTCCCGGCGCGAGTTCACAGCTGCGCAGGGAAAAACCGTCCAGCTCCATTTCTTTGAGCAGGCGGATAACTTCCAGGCCCGCGCCGTCGTCTTTTAACAGAGGATTGCCGATCCCCCAGACTGTCGTGCGTACGTTCATGCAAGTGTTCTCCTTTCACGCGCATTTTTGAAGCGTGCTGTTCTTTGTGGATCATTTTAGGCCGTCTCAAGGCCCCTTGGATCGGGAAAGATTTTCCCGATTAATTTATTTTTGCGTTTGGGAGGTCTTTTGATGGCTCACGAAAAATCGGGCAACATGATCAGAAACGCGCTGACGATGATGGTCGGCACGTTTTCGAGCCGTATCCTCGGGCTGCTGCGCGAGGTGATCACGGCGGCGTGGTTCGGCGCGGGCAGGTCGCTCGACGCATTCTTCGTGGCCTACACGATCGCCAATCTCGGCCGTCAGCTGCTGGCCGAGGGCGCGCTGTCGGCGGCGTTCGTTCCCGTTTTTTCACAGGTGCTTGAACGCGACGGACGGGCGCGCGCGGAAAGCCTGGCCCGTCAGGCGCTGACGGTCATCCTGGCCGCTTCGTCGCTCGTCGTCGGGGCTGGGATCGTGTTCAGCCCGCAACTGACGGCACTGATCGCCCCCGGTTTTGACGCGGCCAAGATGTCGCTTGCCGTGTCGATGACGCGGGCGATGTTTCCGTTTTTGATCCTGATTTCCGTCGCCGCTTTGGCGATGGGCGCGCTGAACAGCATGGACTGCTTTTTCATTCCCGCCCTTGCCCCGGCGCTCAGCAACGCTGTGTATATTACGACCGTTTTCGTCTGCGCGTCAAGCATGGGCGTGAACGGGCTCGTCCTTGCCGTCCTTCTGGGCGGCGCGGCGCAGCTGGCGCTCCAGTGGCTCTGGGCCGCCAAAAAGAAAAACATGCTGCTCGTCCCGGCCCGACCGGCTTTGTCCGATCCCGAACTGCGGCGCATGATGGCGCTGTTTCTGCCCTACGCGGCGGGACTGTCGCTCAATCAGCTCAATCCCGTGCTGAGCCGGCTGTTCGGATCGTTTCTCAGCGACGGGGCCATTTCCATGCTCAATTATTCTAACCGTGTCATTCAGCTGCCGCTCGGGCTCGTCGTCATAGCGATCTCGCAGGCGGTGCTGCCCGAGCTGGCCCGCTGCGTTGGCTTTGGCGACGAGGTATTCGCAGCTACACTGCGCGACGCGCTGCGTTTTGCGCTTTTCGTCATTTTGCCCGTGACGCTGGGGACGATGCTGATCTCCAGCGAGACGGTGAACTTTTTGTTCTTCCGCGGCGCCTTCAGCGTGGAAGCATGGCGCGGCACGGCCTCGACGCTGTTTTATTCGGCGATCGGACTGCCCGGCATGGCCTGCTCGACGGTGATCATGCGGGCGCTGTTCGCCCGTTCGCTTCCGCGGCAGGCGATGATGACGACGGCGGCCAGCGTGCTGGGTACGCTCGTCTTTTCCGCCGCGCTCGTCCGGCCGATGCAGATGAACGGCATCGCGCTGGCCAGCTCGCTGGCATTCCTGTTTTCCAGCGTTGTCGGGGCTTTTCTGCTGCGCCGTTCAATGACGGTGTCTCTGGACGTGTTCACGTTCGCCTGGCTCGGCAAGATTGTTGCGGCCTGTGCGGCGATGACGGCGGCGGCGCTCGGCTGGAAGACATTCTGGGCCTATCCGGCCGGCGCAAATTTGCTCGTTCGCGGCCTCTGGATTGGAGGAATCTCCATTGTCAGCGCCGTGATTTATGGTATAACTACATCAAAACTGCGCTGCGAAGAGTGGACGCTCATCCGTCAGGCGCTGATAAAACGAAAGAGGTGATTTGAAATGAAAAAACTTCTTGCTGTCGTTCTGCTGCTTTGCGCCGTGTGCGCCCTGTCCGTTCGCGCCGAGGCGGCGAAGAAGGATTCCATTGACGATCTGCTGCGCTCGCGTGCGGCCGTTGTGTGGATCGGCGGCAAACAGGTCGGCGATCTGATGGTCGGCGCCAGTGCCAAGCTGTATTTCCAGTTCATCGACAACAAACTTGCGAACGCGATCTACAACGAGCCGACGGATTTCCCCGACGACATTCTCTGGAACGCGTCATATATCGACAAGGCATCCCGTTCCAAATGCAATCTCGTCATTCTCATTTACAAGACGATGGACCCGTGGATCTTCGATCCCGCCAAGATCACAGTCAACGGCGAACCGATCGACAAGAAGCACGTCTATTCCAGTTTGCTGTCGATCCCCACTTTCAATAT
>JAEEUD010000059.1 GCA_016286835.1 Pyramidobacter sp.
TGCTGAACTTTGGCCGTATCCCAGCTATACCGATCTGTTCAAGATCGAGGATTTTCAGCAGTAGTGCGTCGCTCGTCGGCAGACACACCACACATCACGCAAAAAGCGTCCCGCTCTCCATTATTGGGGAGCGGGACGCTTTTGTATACCCGATACGTCAATAATCAGTTATTATCATCCACTCGGAAGTGTACGCCAAGACTGTGCGTCCGTGCGAGCGCCGCTTTGGCAGATTCACGGGCCGTACTGATCAGCCCCGGCATTTCCAGCGCGGCCAGCAATTCAGTCGACGAAGATGCCCGAATAGGCTTGTTTATGAACTCAGCCAGGAAGGTAAGCGCTTCGTTCAGTCCTTTTGCGGTGCGGATAGGACCAAGCGTTTCCCACATCTTGTTTTGCAAGGTACGGCGCAACTGTACCGGCGAATTGCCTTCAGCCGAAAATGTCGGAGACGGCGCACTGTTTTCGTGCAGACCGCTTGCACGTTGCGTCTCTTGCACCGCTGTCTTGCCTGCGCGCAGTCCGAATGTGACGATATTGGCCAGCGCGTTACCGCCGACGCGATTGGCACCGTCCACGCCGCCTGTGACTTCACCGCAGGCGTACAGTCCTGGGACGCTCGTATGCCCATAAGTGTCGATCGTGACTCCGCCGCAGAAATAGTGTTCCAGCGGCGAGACGCGCACGGGGCGATTCAGTCCTTGGAAGCGTGCCGGATCGATGACGAGCGTGCGCAGAAAACGCTTATCCTGCCAGAGTTCCGGCGAAGCTTTTTCGAAATGGACAAAGGCCCCGCCGTCATGGGCGGTCTGTGCGATCGCCACGGCCGAACGGTCGCGCGCGTAGAGATTGCCCTCGGAACCGCTCTTGAATCCCCACTCGTGCAGTTTTTGCAGAAGAAATTCGTTTCCGTCGGCGTCCGTGAGCGGGAGAAAGTCGATCAGCCCCAGATCTCCCATCCACACGGGCAGTGCCTGATCGTCCCAGCCGAGCGGATAAAACTGGATGAACTCCATGTCGCGAAGCTCAGCGCCCACGCTGTATGCCAGTGCATAGCCGTCACCTGTCAAACGAGCGGGGTTGTCCGTACGCGCGAAGATCTGCCCCGCACCGCCGGTAGCGAGGATCACGGCGTCGGCAAAAAGATCGAGTGATTTCCCAGGCTTCCAGTTCACGAGTCGCGCGCCGCACACGCCTGCGTTGTTGCGCAACAGTTTTGTCGCAACTGAAAACTCGACCATTTTCACGCACTGTTCGCGCGCGACAGCCTCCAACTGCTCTACAAAACCTGCCCCGGCCATCAGCGCGTATTTCGCCGTATGCCGCACGCTGGCCTTGCCCGGACGCGGAAAACGAATGTCCACGCCCCAGCTGCGCAGCTCGTCGAGTGACGCGGCTGCTTCTTCCGTTAACGTTTTTAACAGAACGGGATCGTTCACACCGCAACCGGCCTTCATTGTGACCGTGTAGTGTTCCTCCGGCGTTACGCCGCCGCCGGCGTAGCTGAAAATGCCGCCCGAGTAGGCTGTTGCCGTGTTCAGCCCGATCTGCGTCTTGGAAACGAGGCACACGTCTGCTCCTGATTTTGCTGCGGCAACTGCAGCCGTCAGCCCAGCTCCGCCGCTTCCGATCACTAGCACGCCAGTTTTCAATGAAGACACCTCCGAGAGCGTTCGCAAAAGCGGATTTCCCGTATGGAGAACAAGCTTTTGTGTCAAAAGACTGGTATAATACTAGCACATTTGCCGACATTCCGGCCATATTCGCCATTTTATGAAGGGAGTTTTTCATCATGACCGTTCATGTTCAGTTTTTAGGACACGCGTCGTTTAAGGTACAGAGTGATTACAGCTCTCTCCTGATCGATCCGTTCTTTACGGGAAACCCTTATGCCTGCTGCACTGCTGACGACTTCATCGCTCTTGACGCGATGCTGCTGACGCACGGGCATTTCGACCATATCAAAGATGCTGTAGCTATCGCCAAACAGACCGAGTGCGAGGTGATTTGCGGCGCGCGTCTGGCTGACTATCTCGTGTCGCAGGGTGTGAAAGCTGAAACGATCTCAGTGATGGCGTCGGGCGAGACGAAACAGTTTCTCTTCGGCAAGGTGACGGCCGTTCCTGCTGTTCACGACAGCCAAATCCATACGGAAAACGGAGATATTCCCGGTGATCCGCCGCGAGGCTACGTTGTTGAGATGGAAGGTCATAAGGTTTATCACGCTGGAGACACTGCTTTGTTCGACGGGATGAAAGACTTTCGTGCTCTTTCGATTGACGTGGCCTTGCTTCCTATCGGCGGCACCTACACGATGAACGCTGACGAGGCAGCGCAGGCTGCTGCGCTGATCGCTCCGCGTGTTGTCGTGCCCATGCATTACGACACGTTCCCTAACATCTCTGCTGATCCGCGTGCCTTTGCTGCCAAAGTTACATCAGGAATTGCTGTTTCTATCCTTCAGTCGAGTGAAAAGGAAACGCTGTAAGGGGCTTGTCTATGAGAACGGTTCTGCTTTCCGTTTTTCTGCTTTGTTGCAGCAATGTGTTCATGACCTTCGCCTGGTACGGCCATCTGAAAAATCTGGCCGACCGTCCGTGGTTTGTAGCCGCGCTGATCAGCTGGGGCATTGCTTTTTTTGAGTATTGCCTGCAAGTGCCGGCCAACCGTATCGGCAGTCAGGCGCTCTCCGTCGGCCAGCTGAAGATTTTGCAGGAAGTCATTGCTCTCACCGTCTTCGTGCCTTTTTCCACCCTATACTTAAAGGAAAAACTGACGCTTGATTATCTCTGGGCTATGTTGTGTATTTTGGGGGCGGTGTTTTTCATTTTCCGCGCGAAGATCATGGGCGTTTAGCGGGGAATATACGCGGATGATGAATACACGGTTATACTCACACCAGATCACGCAGAGGAGGAGTTCCAGATGAAAGGACTTGGCGTTTCCCCGGGAATCGCGATGGGACAGGTGTACGTCGACTGGAAAGAGCAGATCGAGATCGAAAAAGACTACGTCGACGATGCCGAAGGAGAAGTCGAGCGCTTTAATCTTGCCGTCGCAACAGCTGCCGAGCAGATGCGCCGCATGTACGCGGATGAGAGAGAGATCATCGACGAAGATCAGGCCGGGCCAGATCTGTATCGCGTTCACGGTGAAATGCTTGACGATACCGAGTTTACTGATGAGATTCGCAATCTGATCCTCAGTGAAAGCGTCAACGCCGAGTGGGCCGTCAAAACCGTCGCTGAAAAGTTTGCTCAGGTGTTCGAACGCATGGATGACGACAGTCTCAAAGCACGTGCCGACGATGTTAAGGATGTTTCCACGCGCGTCTGCCGCCTGCTCATGCACATCGAAGGCGGCGAATCGCCTAAAGCCCAAAAGGAAGGCCTGATTCTTGTCTGCAAGACAATCGGTGCCGCCGAGATTGCCCTGATACAGAAAGACAACATCGTCGGCGTCGTCTGCGAAGAGGGGACCATCGGTTCTCACTCAGTAATCATTGCCCGAAACCGTCACAAACCTGCAGTAGCTGGTATTACCGGCATTGCCAACGACCTCTATCACGGCGATTTTATCATCGTAGACGGCAATACCGGAGAAGTGCTCATCAACCCTGACGAGCCGACCGTGGAGAAGTATCGGGAGATCCAGAAAAAGGCGCAGACTTTCGAGAATCGCCTGCGCGCCTTTATGGGCCGCCCTGTACGCAGCGCCGATGACGTGCCGCTTAAAGTGTACGGCAATGCCGCATCTGACTCCGACGTGAAGGCAATCACTGACATCAACGGTCATGGAGTTGGTCTCTACCGCACGGAATATATCTACCTTACGCGCGATCACCTTCCCACGGAGGGGGAGCAGTTCTGGGAGTACAAAAAGACCTTGCTGGCGATGAAAGGTCGCTCTGTCGTATTCCGCACTCTCGATATCGGCGATGACAAAATTCCTCAGTACTTGAACATGCCCGTGGAGCAGAACCCCGCGCTGGGACACCGCGCTATCCGCTATTCGCTGTCGCGCGTCGATATTTTCCGCAGTCAGATCAAAGCAATGCTGCGCGCCAGCGCCTACGGCGACATCTCCATCCTCCTGCCCATGATTGCTACGCTCAGTGAACTGCGCACGGCCAAGACCATCATTGACGACGTAAAGAACGAGCTGCAGAAAGAGCAGATTGCTTTTAACCCGGATACTCAGGTCGGCGTGATGATTGAAACGCCGTCGGCTGCCGTGATCTCCGATCTGATTGCCTGCGAGTGTGATTTCCTCAGCATTGGCAGCAACGACCTGATCCAATACACCATGGCCGTCGATCGTCTCGCGCCTGCGCTGTCGTACCTTTATTCGCCGTTTTACCCCTCGGTGCTGCGCCTTGTGCAGACGGTGATCAAAAACGGAAGTGTTGCCGGTAAGCCTGTCAGCCTGTGCGGCGAAATGGCCGGCGATCCGCTGCTCAGCCCTATTCTTTTCGGCATGGGATTGCGCACGTTCAGCATGAACCCATCTGAAATGCTGCGCACGCAGTGGCTGCTGTCAACGCTTCGCGAGAGTGAAATGCGCGCCTGTGCCGACGATGTGCTTGGCTTGGCGACTGAAAAGGAAGTACGTCGTTACTGCGAAGAACGTTTTTCAAAGTTTGCTCGGGGCCAAGCGGACGAGGCTTAGCGCAGAAAACGGTTCTGACGTACATCATATCTCTATATCAGCTCTTGTTCGGGCGGGCACATGTGCTCGCCCGTTCTCGTTGCTTCGTGCAGCACAGTCGAATTCATTCGTTTCGATTAAAAATGCATCACACGTAAATAAAATGGATGTAACAAGCAAAAATGTAAAATATTTCCGTGACCTCGCTCTTGAATTCTGGGAAGAAAATTGTATCATTACGATTGTTAGCACTCGGAGTGATTAAGTGCTAATATTTGATCAATCCGAGAGGAATTTTGATATTAATTATTGGGAGGAACCTGTTATGCAGTTGAAACCCCTTGCGGATCGTCTTGTTGTGAAAGTTGTCAGCGGTGAAGAGAAGACCAAGAGCGGCCTGTATCTGCCCGATACGGCTCAGGAAAAACCTCAGGAGGGCGAAGTCATCGCCGTCGGCAACGGCCGCGTTCTTGACAATGGTCAGAAGATGCCGCTCGAAGTCAAGGTCGGTGACCGCATCATCTTCAGCAAGTATTCTGGCACCGAGATCAAGCTGGACGGTGAGAAGTTCGTCATCTTCAGCGAGCGCGACGTGCTGGCTGTTATCGAGAAGTAATTCATTTTAAACTGTACATTTACTTAATTCAGGAGGAATACATAAATGGCTAAGATTCTTGCTTTTGGCGAGGAGTCCCGCCGCGCGCTTGAACGCGGTATCAACAAAGTTGCTGACACTGTCGGCGTGACGCTTGGTCCTAAGGGCCGCAACGTTGTTCTTGACAAGAAATTTGGTTCGCCTACGATTACCAACGACGGTGTAACGATTGCCAAGGAAATCGAGCTCGAAGACCCCTTTGAGAACATGGGCGCTCAGCTTCTGAAGGAAGTTGCTTCGAAGACCAATGACATTGCCGGCGACGGCACGACGACAGCGACGGTTCTGGCCCGCGAAATGATCACCGAGGGCATGAAGAATGTGGCAGCCGGTGCTAACGGCATTTTCCTGCGTAACGGTATTACCGTTGCTGTGGACGCAGTGACGGAACATCTGAAGGCCATGGCCCATCAGGTCAACGGCAAGGACGACATCGCTCAGGTCGCTTCGATCTCGGCGAACGACAAGTCGATCGGTGCGATCATCGCCGAGGCGATGGAGAAGGTCGGCCGCGACGGCGTTATCACCGTTGAGGACAGCCAGACGACTGGCACGACGCTGGAGACGGTTGACGGCCTTCAGTTTGACAAAGGTTACATCAGCCCCTACATGGTCACCGATCCTGAACGCATGGAGGCTTCACTTGACGACGCCTATGTGCTGATCCATGACGGCAAGATCAGCAATGTGAAGGACATGCTTCCGATCCTTGAGAAAGTGCTCAGCACCGGCAAGCCCCTTCTGATCATCGCTGAGGATGTCGAGGGTGAGGCTCTGGCTACGCTTGTCGTCAACAAGCTGCGTGGCACGATGACGGCTGTGGCCGTTAAGGCGCCCGGTTTCGGTGAGAGACGCAAGGCGATGCTTCAGGATATCGCCATCGTCACGGGCGGTTCAGTCGTGACCTCTGATCTTGGCGAGAAGCTGGAGAACGTTGATCTGTCCAAGCTCGGCCGCGCCAAGAAGATCCGCATCACCAAGGAAGACACGACGATCGTTGACGGTTACGGCTCCAAGGAAGAGATCCGCAACCGCGCTGCTCAGATCCGCATGGAGATCGAGAACTCGACGTCCGACTATGACAAGGAGAAGCTGAAGGAGCGCCTTGCTAAGATCGCTGGCGGCGTTGCCGTGATCCAGGTCGGTTCCGCTACCGAGACGGAGCAGAAGGAACTGAAGCTCCGCATCGACGACGCTCTGGCAGCTACTCGTGCGGCTGTTGAGGAAGGCATCGTAGCCGGTGGCGGTGTTGCGCTCGTCAACTGCATCGACTGCCTTGAAAAAGAGATCGAGAAGCAGGATCTGAAGGGCGACGTTCGCACTGGCGCCAACATCGTGCTCAATTCCCTGTCCTCGCCTCTGCACCTGATCGCTACCAATGCCGGTATGCAGGGTGATGTTGTCGTCGCTAAGGTGCGCGGCCTTGAAGAAGGCCATGGTCTTGATGCCGCAAAGGGCGATTATGTTGACCTGATCAAGGCCGGTATTATTGACCCCGTCAAGGTGACGCGCAGTGCGCTTGAAAACGCCGCTTCGATCGCCAAGATGGTGCTGACCACCGAGGTCCTTGTCGCTGATAAGCCCGAGGAGAAGAAGCCTGATCCCGCCGCCGGCATGGGCGGTATGGGTGGCATGTACTAAACCGCGAAATATGAGTAATCTAATGAGACCGCCGAGACTTCGGCGGTCTCATCTTTTGGAGCGCGGAAAACGGGAGCACAAAAGGCCCGAAGACATTTGATTGCCTTCGGGCCTTTTGCTATTTGATGTTGTACTTTTTCAGCAGTTCCTGATACCGTTCTTCTACCGGGCGATCGTCTTTCTTGATGAGATCACGCCATGAGCCGGTTGTCTTGTTGGGATCGACAGCCGGACGTCGACGCAGCGGCGGATCGGGGAACTTCGGCAGAGGCGGGGGCGCGGGCGGTTTGAGGAGATCGGGAGGAGGAAGATCGGGAAGGATGTCTTCTGACTTTGCTTCTTCAAGCAACTTCTTATCCTGGGCCAGAAGGAGCAGCTGGGGAGCGTTTGTTTCGTTCCCGTTGCCAAGTCCGTGGACGGGGCACGAAGAAGCAGGAATCTTGTTGCTCGGAAGATAAATATTTGTAGCCCTGCATCCGCTCCCGGCTAGATAACCGCTTTGGATGCAGATGCGTGTAGCTTTTACGCGAGCGCTGATCCGTGCGAACGTCTTTGCGGAACCGGCAATTTTTACAGCCTGCTTCATGAAGGATGACCACACTGGAAGTGCGATTCGTGCGCCGGTGGCGTTTTTCTGACCGAGCGGCTTCAGGTCATCATTGCCGGCGTAGACGACAGTGACCAATCCCGGAACACCGCCGGCAAACCAAGCGTCTGTATAGTCGTTTGTCGTTCCCGTCTTGCCGTACACTTCGTAGCCGGGAATCTTTGCGTTGGAACCTGTGCCGGCGCGGACGACTTCATACAGCATAGACCGTACGATTAGCGTTGTCTCGGGAGAAAGTGCTGTCTCGCTCTCGGGCGTGGCGGAGTAGACAAGCTTGCCTTCCCTGCTGCGGATCTCGCGGATAAAATATGGCGTAACGCGTTTGCCTCCATTGCCAAAGACGGCGTAGACGACGGCGAGTTCAAGTGGCGTTACGCTTGTCGTTCCCAGACCGACGGAAAGGATCGGAGTGAGGTGCGGCGATGTGATGCCCATACGCCGAGCTGTATCAACGACCTTATTAGGTCCGAGCATGTAGGTCAAACGCACGGCAGGTGTGTTGTGTGAGTGCGAAAGAGCGCTGAGAAGAGTTTCTTCGCCAGCGTAAGAATTGTTACTGTTGTGCGGCGACCATTCGGGTTCGGTTGAGTTGGGCACTCGCAGAGTGATAGGCTTGTCTAGAATGTGATCGACAGGACGGTATCCGGCTTCAATGGCTGTCGCGTAGACGACAGGCTTGAAGGTTGAGCCGGTTTGGCGATAGGCCTGCGTTACGCGGTTGAACTTGGTCCCATCGAAGTTCTTTCCGCCGACGAGCGCAAGCACGGCGCCGTTTTCTGGCGCGAGCGCGACAAGGCCGCCTTCGCTTTTAAGGAGCTGCATTGACTTTTCTGCTGCAGCCTGCAGGTCAAGATCAAGCGTCGTGTAGATCCTCATGCCGCTTTTATAGACCCTGTCGCTGCCGTATTTCGGAATGAGCTCCTTGAAGAGAAGATGACTGACGAAGTATGGCGCTTTATTGAACGTCAGCTTATTCTCTTCGGTTCGTTCGTTGAAGATGAGCTTTTCGTTTGCGGCCGCCTGTGCTTCCTTATCAGTTACCCAGCCGAGACGGACAAGGCGATTGAGCACGTAATTCTGACGGATCTTTGCCAGATCCATGTGGCGGATAGGTGAATACTTTTCAGGGGCCGCGACAAGTCCCGCGAGGATCGATGATTCGCCGAGCGTCAGTTGTGAGGCGCTTTTGTTGAAATAACTGTGCGCTGCTGCGTCGATGCCCCAGGCACCGTGTCCGAAATAAATTGCGTTCAGATACGTTTCGATCAGTTTGTCTTTCGTGTATAGCTTTTCCAGACGAAGCGTCAAGATAGCTTCTTTTGCTTTACGCTCCAAACTTTTCTCGCTTGTAAGGAACAAATTGCGGGCAAGCTGCTGTGTGATCGTGCTCGCACCCTGACCTTTCTCGCCAGTCATGATCGAGCGGAGGATAGCCAGAGGTCGGATGCCAGCGTGCGTGTAAAACTCCGAATCTTCGGCTGCGAGGATCGACATGATGATCCA
>JAEEUD010000060.1 GCA_016286835.1 Pyramidobacter sp.
TATGCCGTCAATGTCGGCGGCACGGAGCTGTTCGAGCGAAATGCGCAGGACATTTGCGGCTTTGTAAGCGCCGGCTGTTTTTTCTTCAATGTAATCGGGAATGAAAGAATGTGCGTAGCCAAAAGTCTTGTCTTTGGCAAACTCCGTCTCGGCTGCGGG
Organism: Pyramidobacter sp.; assembly: GCA_016286835.1. Taxonomy (GTDB): domain Bacteria; phylum Synergistota; class Synergistia; order Synergistales; family Dethiosulfovibrionaceae; genus Pyramidobacter. Next base: position 160 of record JAEEUD010000060.1, read on the forward strand.
GATCAGCTCATCACCCTGTTGAACGTAGTGCACGCCGTCAATGGTGAAGCGTCCGCCTTCTTTAAAATACGGACAGAAAACTTCACCGTCAACGGGGCGGCCTAGGTCGGTCTCCTGACATTCGCGGAGGATCTCGGTTTCCATCGGATAATGACCGCGCATGGTCGAGTCGCTTCTGCTGAGGTACAGATAGGGGACTCCCGTTTCGCGTGCAGCGGCAGAGCAGTTCGCGGCGATCTCAAGATGGGCGCGGCGGCTTTCCTGATGTGTCATCCCCCGGCTGTTCGTGAGGATGAAAAACAGCTTGTCGGAGGCTGAGAACGCCTCGCGGAACGTTTCCTCACTCCAGTTTGTGTACACGGAAACGTCATGAACGGTCTGTACTCCCGTCGGGTCGTCGTCGAGCACGACGAGCTTTGCGGGATTTTTGGCGATCTCTGCCGCAAGAAGGCTGTCGAGATCGGCGCCACAGACGGAAGGATATCGCAACAGTTCACTTGCTTTCATGGCTTTATTCCCCTTGAGCGGATGAGGTGCGTTCTTCCGGTTTCATGGCGGCAAGGTCCATGTAGCTTTCGGCAGCTTTGCGGAACGCTTCCGTGATGGTCAGCGACAGCGACGACAGATGAGCCGCCGGTTCTCTGTCCAGAAGTTCTTTGGCGGCCGCCGCACCGGCCATGGAGAGCTCTGTATTGACGTTGATCTTGCATATGCCGCGGCGGATGGTGTCCTGAAGAAGTCCGCGGCCCATGCCGGACGCTCCGTGACGCACAAGCGGCGTGTCCACGGCGGCCCGGATCGCCTCAAGGATGTCGAGGCGGATGTGCGGCGTGCCTTTGTACAGGCCGTGCACCGTGCCGATCGATACGGCCAGCGCGTCGATACCCGTGCTGCGCACAAACACGGCTGCCTGGGCGGGATCGGTGTACAGTTCGACAGAGCCGCTGTCTTCTGCGGAATGGGCTCCGGTCTTTACCGCCCCGAGTTCCGCTTCAACGTCTGCGCCGCGTTCAGCTGCCCAGGAGACGACCTGAGCGGTGTTGCGTATGTTGTCCGCAAATGGCAGGGCACTGCCGTCATACATGACGGAATCGAACCCTGCGTCGATCGCTGCGCGCACGACGTTTAAATCGGAGCAGTGGTCAAGATGCAGCGCCCATTTGACATTCAAACTTTCCGCGCTGCAGCGGGCGAGTGCGGCGGCTTGCGTGAGGGATAGATTTTTGAGATAGCGTGCGCCGAAGGCGAGAATGACGGGGCGGTCGGCATCGCGTGCGGCAAGCAGCGCGCCGCGGGCGCTCTCAAAACTGTAAAAGTTGACAGCGGCGACGGCGGTGCCTTCAGAGCGTGCGGCGTGAAGCATTTTCGACATGAGATGTGACACAGACATGGCCTCCTTTCGGCTGGTAACCGGGAAATCAGACGCGAAATAGAAAATAAATAACTCAACTAAATATAAAGTCGTACTAAATTCACTATTCGGTTTTTACCACCTCCTGCTGATAATGTCAATCGCGAAACGCCGTTGCATTCTCTTGCAAGATCGTCCCGCGCCTGATAGTATACTGATGTCCGGAGGAAGGGGAGTCTGTCTATGTCGTCTGAACGTCCGCTCGTGCTGCTGAAGAAAAATTACACGTCGCTTTCATCCCATCAAAAGACGATCGCCGATTTTATCCTGGCGAATATCGATCGCGTGTCGGGACTTGCGATCAGCGAGCTTTCAAGCATTTGCCATGTGAGCAACACGACAGTCAATCGATTTCTGAAAAAATTGGGATATGAGTCGTTTCCGGAATTCAAGATCGACCTCGCGCGTGAGCAGAGCGCTGCGGAAGCTGCCGAAGGAGCGTCTTCGCGGTTCGAAGACGGCTATCAGGACATTCCCAGCGGCGCTTCGCCGCGTGAAGTGATCCATGCCGTTACCGCGTCTGCCGCTGCCGTGATCCGTGACCTGGAATCCATGGTGCAGGCTGAGGATGTGGCAGCCGTCAGCCGGTTGATACGGCAGGCGCCTGCCGTCGTGTTCTACGGAACGGGCGGTTCTTGCCCGGTTGCTATGGACGCATTTCATAAGTTCATGCGGCTGGGGCTGCCGGTCTTTTTCAGCGAAAACCCGCATCTGTCGATGATCAGGATCGCCCATCTGCCGAAAGAAAGCGTCGCGGTGCTGTTTTCGCATACGGGAGAGAGCCGTGAAGTCCTGAGCTGCGCCAGTCTGGCCAGGGAAAACGGGAGTCATGTCGTCGGCGTGACAAGCTACAACAGAAGCACGCTGGCGACCCTGTCGGACGTGGTGCTTCACAGCGCTTCCTATGATGCACTGCATTATACGGATGCGCTCGTGTCGAGGCTTGTACAGCTCGTGCTGATGGATATCCTGTTCGTGACGGTGTCTCTGAATATGGAACCGGAAAGCGCGGGGCGCATCAAGATATCCCGCCATGCGATCGCTTCGGAGAAAAAACGACCGCCGATACGCTGATCATAAAACTTAATGAGGGGCTGCCGCTCAAAGCGTGATTCACGAGCGGCAGCCCCATTTTTGCGCTCGGAAAGCTCAGTGGTGTCGTTTGCCCAACTTCGACTCATCTGCTGCAATTCCTGAGAAATGACAGATGGAAAAAACAAGGATATAAATGAATCAATTCATATTTTTAGAATCTTTTGTTCTTGACACGATGGTCGAAAAATGGTACATTCTAGAGGAAATTTAGTGCTCTTGATCTTTATAAAGAGTTACTAATTTCCCATTTGCGCTGCAAATGGCAGAAGTAGCGTGTTTGTCAGTGCGGCTTTTCATATCTTGATCAGGAAGGTGGATTTTTTGATGAAGAAAAAGTTGATTGGCATTCTGTGTGTGGCGTTTGTGCTTTCTCTTTGTGCGACGGTCAGTTTCGCGGCGGACGGCTGGAAGCCGGACGGAGAAGTCAAATTCGTCGTGTGCTCATCTGCCGGCGGCGGCAGCGATATCTACACGCGCAAGATGATCGACATCATCAACGGCGAGGGCATTGCCGACACGAAGTTCGTTGTCGATTACATGACGGACGGCGGCGGTGAATCCGGTCGCCAGTATGTCTCGACGGCCCGCCGCGGCGACAGACTGCTCGTCGCTATGGAGTACGGCGGCTTTGCCAACATGCTGCTCAACACCACGTTCCGCATCGAAGATTTCCGCTGCGTGGCCGTTGTGGCCGAAGAGTGCCAGATCCTCCTTGCAACGCCGAAGGTCAAGTATGCGTCGCTGAAGGATGCCATTGAAGCGGCGAAGAACGGCACAATCGTCACGATCGCCGGTTCCGGTCAGGCGGATCAGCAGATGTACCGCATGATGTGCAAGGAGTTTGGCCTGACGAGCAGCCAGATGACCTATATCCGCTGCAGCTCCACGAGCGAGGCCATCACGAACTGCCTTGGCGGCCACAGCGATTACGTGTTCGCTCGCGCTTCGGCCTGCATCTCCTACGCTGAGGCGGGCGATCTTGTGCCCGTCGTGGCGCTTCAGGAAAAGCGTTTCTCCGGCAAGCTTGACTGCCCGACGATCAGCGAGCTCGGCTACAACACCATCAAGGTCCCGCTGTGGCGCGGCGTGTGCGCCCCGAAGCGCTGCTCGGACAAGGCCTACGAGTTCTACTGCGACGCTTTCAGGAAGATGGCCGAGAACAAACGCTGGAGCGAGGAGTACTGCGCCAAGTATCAGGCGACGCCGCTGGCGTTCTTCGGCGCCGACGCGGAGAAGTACATGAAGGCTTCTCAGGAAGCCTACCTGACCAACGTTGCAAATAAAAAGTAGGCCGGGAGTTCCACGGTGAAGAATTTTTCCAAATATGCAGTCCCGTTTGCCGTCACGCTGACGGGACTGTTTTTTACGGTTTACACGCTCGCGCATTATCAGCTCTATGACGCGACGATGGGACCGATGCAGGGCGCGCTGCCGACGGGCATTGCCGCCCTGCTTACGGTATTTGGGGCTGTATCGTGCCTGAAGGCTCGCAACAGCGAAGCCAAACCGTTCGATCTGCGCAACTGGAGTGTGGTGGCGGCGGTCGGCGCCGTGATCCTGGCGACGCATTATGTGGGCTTTCTGCCGTCTATTTTTGTGTTCCTGTTCGCGTGGATGAAGTTCAAGGAACATCTGTCATGGAAAACGACGATCATCGTCACCGCGGTGATGGCAGCGTTTGTTTTCGGCGTGTTCGTGTGGTGGATGGAGATCCCGTTCACGCCGGGGATTTTGTTTGAAGATCTGTGGGGGTAGAGCCGATGCTTGAGAATTTTGCGATGCTCTGGGGCGGCATTCAGTCCCTCCTCACAGTTGAGAATTTGCTCATCGTTCTGATCGGGACGCTGGTCGGCATCATGATCGGCGCGATCCCCGGAATCGGTTCTCTGTCCGGCTGCGCCATCCTGCTGCCGATGACGTATAACTTTGAGCCGACGTCGGCCATTGTATTGCTGGCGACGATCTATTATTCGACGATGTTCGGCGGCAGCATCAGCGCTATCCTGCTCAACATTCCCGGTGACAGTCCCGCCGTGATGACGGCGCTCGACGGCTATACTCTGGCCCGCAAGGGCAAGGCCGGCAAGGCGCTGGCGGCCGCCACGATTTCATCGTTCGTCGGTGGTCTCATCGGTATGCTGATCCTTGTGAGCACGGTCATGTGGCTCGCGCGCTTCGGCCTGAACTTCGGCAACGCGGAGATGACGACGCTGCTGCTGCTTGCGCTTGTTTCCATCAGTTGGCTGATCGGCGACAGTCCGGTGAAAGGCATCGTCTCGACGCTGATCGGCGCGTTGCTGGGATGTCTCGGAATCGACGCGATCCTCGGTACTGCGCGACTGCATTTCGGAAATACGGCGCTGATGGGCGGCATCAAGTTCGCACCGCTGGTGATCGGCGCGGTCGGCTTCGCACAGGTCATCAAGATGGTGACGGAAAAAGACGTTTACTGCGATACGAAGCTGTCCATGCGGGATTCGCTGCTGGATGCCCATGAGATGAGGCGTATCCTTCCTGTGTCTCTTCGCTCCGGCGTGATCGGCACCTTCGTCGGCGTCCTTCCCGGAGCCGGCGCTACGACGGCTAGCTTCCTCAACTACGCGATCCAGAAGAAGTCCTTTAAGAGCGAGGTCCCGCTGGGGGAGGGCGCCATCGAGGGTATTGCGTCCAGCGAGTCGGCGAATAACGCGGCCGCTGCTGGCGCTTTTGCACCGCTGCTGGCACTGGGCATTCCCGGTTCCGGCACGGGCTCCATTCTGCTGGGCGGTCTGCTGATGTGGGGACTTCAGCCCGGCCCGCTCCTGTTCTCGACGGATCCTGCTTTTGCCTGGGGATGTATCGCATCGCTGTTTTTGGCAAATATCATCGCTGTGATTTGCGCGTTTTCCATCATGCCGATGATGACGCGCGTCATCACGATCTCGATCAAGATCCTGATCCCGACCATCACCGTGGTCTGCGCGGTCGGTTCGTTCAGCGCCACGGAGTCGATGTACGGGCTGTACATCATGTTTTTCGCGGGCATCGTCTGCTACCTGCTTGACCGTGACGGTTATCCCATGGCTCCGCTGCTGCTGTCGTTTGTGCTGACGCCGTTGTTTGAAAAGTATATGCGCCGCGCATTCTCTGCGTCGGCCGGTCATGTGGAGATTTTCTGGCAGTCCGCTATTTGCAAGACGTGTCTGGCGCTGTTCGTGTTCTTCCTCGTCGCGCCTATGGTGAAGTCCGCTTTCCTGAAGCGGCGCGCGGTTAAAAAGACGAGTGGCGGAAACGTCTGAACGACATTGAAGTCGGAAGGAGATAGGAATAACCATGGCTGAAAAAAAGAGACTGGGAATTCTGCTCGGCGATTCTGCGGGCGTCGGTCCAGAGATTGTCGCTGAGGTTGCGGCCGAAGGGCTGATCAGCGAGCTGTGCGAGCCAGTGATCATTGGCGATGTGCGTCAATTCGAGCAAGGGCTGAAGGTCGTCAAAAAAGAATGTCCGCATTATGTCGTCGATGAGACGCTTCAGCTTGATTCGTCGAAAGGCGTCGCTGTGCTCGATACCGGCGATCAGGACCCGGCCAAAGTCACGATGGGCAAGGTTCAGGCATATTGCGGCGCCGCGGACGTGAACGCTATCCGTCTGGCGTGCCGTCTCTGCGCGGAAGGCAAGATCGAAGGTTACATGTACGGTCCTCTGTCCAAAGGGGCGATGATCGAAGGCGGTATGGAGCAGGAGAGCGAAGCCGAGCTGATGGGCCATGAGTTCGGTCTGACGGGTGCCTACGGTGAGATCAACATGCTTGGCGACCTGATGACGGTTCGCGTCACGAGCCACATTCCCGTCAGCGAGATCAGCGCTCATCTGAATCAGGACAACATCCTCCAGACGATCGAATTGGCGTACGACACGTCCAAGCGCTTCGGCGTGAAGGATCCCGTCGTTGCAGTGGCAGGTCTGAACCCGCACAACGGCGAAGGCGGCAAATGTGGCCGTGAGGAGATCGACGTCATCGCACCTGCCATCGCGAAAGCTGTCGCGAAAGGCTGGAACGTTCAGGGACCGTTCCCAGCGGACATCGTTTTCATGAGAGCGTTCAAGGGCGAATTCGACGTCGTGGTGACGATGTACCACGATCAGGGGCAGATCGCGCTGAAGGTGACCGGTTTCGACTCCGGCGTTACGATCCAGGGCGGCCAGCCCTATCCGATCACGACGCCGGCTCACGGAACGGCATTCGGTCGCGCCGGCCAGGGACGCGCCTCGAATCACGCGTTCAAAAACGCGCTGAAGGTCCTTGTGCGAATGGCGGAAAACCGTTAACAGCTTTACTAATAAAGAGCAGGAAACAGTGTCGAAACAGACTGTCTCCTGCTCTTTTTTGTGGTAGGCGGCACTGTCTTTCCTTACTAGTTGCCGTGTATGCTCATGAGTAAACCTGAAAAACGAATTGGTGTTGAAAGATTGAGCGTGTGATGATAGAATACCTATTCGAACACGAACAAACGTGTCAGGGCGGACTGTGGGAATTCTTCGGGACCGCTGACGGAACAATTATGCAAGCTCTGCGCCCGTAGCTCAATTGGATAGAGTGTCACCCTCCGGAGGTGAAGGTCGTGGGTTCGAATCCCGCCGGGCGCGCCAATTTTACTAATTGCGGTTGCTTTTGAAATAGTTGTCCAAGTTAATATTGAACGATGTTTACCCCGTGGTGCAACGGCAGCACAAGGGATTTTGGTTCCCTTGATCCTGGTTCGAATCCAGGCGGGGTAGCCATTTTTTTGTTTTTACAGCAGCTGTCTCGGGTAAACATAAGAGGCCTCGCGTTGCGGACTTTAAGCATTTGTTTTTGCTTTAGCGACGTTTTATATATTGGGGAGGAACATCACTCGTGCAGATCCAAATTCTTCTTCCGCTGTCGCTTGCGCTGATGGCGGGATTGTTAATGACACGCGTTTTCAAGAAACTTGGCTGGAATTTCCCTGACGTGACAGCGTTTCTGATCGCGGGGCTGGCGATCGGACCGTACGGCCTTGGCCGTATCGGTGTCGTCGGGATCGGTTTTTCGACGTTTGAGGAACTTTCGGCGGTCGGCGTGCTTACCGACGCAGCGTTAGGGTTCATCGCGTTTGCGATCGGCAATGAGTTTCGCCTTTCGCAGCTTCGTCACACGGGACGGACGGCGGTCGTAATCGGAATCGTTCAGGCGTGTGCCGCGACGCTGTTTGTGGATGCGGCGCTGATCGCGGTCCATTTCTGGCTTGGCGAGGCTGTTTTGCCACTGCCGGTAGCGGTCACGCTCGGTGCGATCGCTTCGGCGACGGCGCCGGCGGCGACGTTGATGGTCGTGCGTCAGTACAAGGCCAAAGGACCATTGACCGATTTGCTGCTTCCAATCGTTGCCCTTGACGATGCCGTCGGGCTGGTCCTCTTCGCCGTTTCGTTCGGTGTAGCGATGGCACTGAAGGGCGGGCATTTAAGCGTCTGGTCGGTGGCGGTCAATCCGCTGGCTGAGATCGTCTGGTCGCTTGTGCTTGGCGGCGGCTTGGGCTGGCTTTTGACGCAGATTGAAAAGCTCTTTTTCTCCAATTCGAACCGCTTGTCGATGACGATCTGTTTTGTCATTCTTACGATCGCGCTGTCTTCGTTGAGTTTCCCTCTTGGGCCGATGACCGTCTCGGCTTCGCCTTTGCTGGTTTGCATGATGCTTGGGACGATGTTCTGCAATCTCAGCGAGTACTCGTTCGACCTTATGGCGCGCGCTGATCAGTGGACTGCTCCTTTGTTTGCGACATTCTTTGTGCTCAGCGGTGCAGAGCTTGATCTGGGCGTGTTTGCCGAAGGTCTGGCAGTGGTGATCGGGCTGGTCTACATCCTCTTCCGTTCGCTGGGTAAGTATTATGGCGCGATGCTCAGCAGTGCTCTGACGGGATGCAGTGAGACAGTTCGCAAATACTTAGGAATCACGTTGTTGCCGCAGGCTGGCGTCGCGCTGGGCATGTGCGCTACGGCTGCGCGTCTTGGCGGTCACGAGGCTGTTTTGATTCGAAATCTTGTGCTATTTTCCGTCCTTATCTATGAGCTGACCGGTCCGATCATGACGCAACGCGCTCTGCTTGCGGCCGGCGAAATCAAGCCCGTAGAGAACGAAAAAAAGAGCCGCGAGCGCTTTTACGCGAAATGGCTGAAGACGAAATAAGATTTTCGACGGCAGGCTTCCGACTCATGCGAAAATATGCGGCACCTGCGGCGGTACGACGAAAGAGGAAGCAAGGTTCTTCACTTGTTGAGCTCCTGATCGCTCTGCCGCTGGCGGTGGCCCTTGCAGGCGGCGCGCTGCGCGTGATGTCTTCGTGCCTGGCGTCGTTTGA
>JAEEUD010000061.1 GCA_016286835.1 Pyramidobacter sp.
GTTTGTTTGCTATTTAGGCGTGCGAAGAATGAGTTACTCATTATTAATTACTAATTCCTAATTATTCATTGCTCCTTCGGTCGTGCTGTGTAGGCCGACACAAAACGCCGCAGCTCATCGAGCTGCGCCCGTTCCGCTCGCGACAGATCAATGCCCTCTTCCTGCGTGATTCGCGCGAAGCGTACCTTTTCTCCCGGCATCTTCTGTGCCAGCCGGGCCGCGTCAAGCGCGTGGACGACGGCGATCTTGACGTAGCCGCCGGTCGTCTGCCGGTCGGCAAGCATAACGATCGGCTGGCCCGAACCGGGGACCTGTACGGCACCGAGCGGGATCGCGTCGGAAACGATGTCCGCGCTGTTCCTGTGTTTCAGTTCCGGCCCCGAAAGACGCACTCCCATGCGGTCGCTCTGCGGCGTCACCGTCCACTCGGAATCAAAAAACGTTTCCACGCTTTCCGGCGCGATCAGGTCGTCCTGCGGCCCGACAACGGCGAGTAACGGCACGTCACCACACGCCGGACGCAAAACATCGGGACAGGAACAGCCGACGGCACGCGGCCAACCGATCCACGCCTCGCCCGACGTCAGGACGTCGCCGCTTTTGAGCGCCCGCCCTTCGTGACCGCCAAGGGACGCTTTCAGATAGGTGGAGCGCGAGCCCATCACAGGAGGCACGTCCACGCCGCCCGCAACGCAGAGATAAGCACGGATCCCGCGTCCGCAGATGCCGCCGAACGAAAGGACGTCGCCGTCGCTCACGCGCAAAACCGTCCACATCGGCACATCCATGCCGTTCAGGCGCGGCCGCAGGTCGCCGCCGGTGAGCGCGATCGCCCCCGTGCCTTCAAAGCGCACGCGCGCGCCCAGAAGCGTCATTTCCAGCGCCGCGGCGTTTTCGTCATTGCCCAGCAGAATGTTGCCGCGAACCAGAGAAGGCGCGTCGGCCGCGCCGCTTTGGGGCACGCCCTCGGCAAGATGTCCGAAACGGCCAAGGTCCTGCACGGTCGTCAAGGCGCCGCCGTGTTCAATATGCAGCCTCACGGACGCTCCCCTCCTTCGTATTCAAAGCGGTACGCGCCGCGCCGCTCGTCGCGCGCGATCTCGTCAAAGCGCCCGCGCGTCACGGGATAGAAGCGTACGCTCATGCCGGCGCGGATGACTGTGCTCGGATTTCGTGAAGCGTCGTAGAGCGGGAACGGCACACGGCCGATGATACGCCAGCCGCCGGGACTGGCCAGCGAATAAGCGCCAGCCTGCGCGCCGCCGATCGCCACGCTGCCGGCAGGGATCGCCGTGCGGGGCGATTTCAGCCTCGGCGTGGCAAGCGACTCGTCCATGCCGCCCAGATAGGGGAAACCCGGCGTGAAGCCGTTCATGTAGCAATACAGCGGTGAGGCGCAGTAGCGCCGCACGACCTCGTCCTCAGTCAGTCCGCAGTGCGCAGCCACATCGGGCAGGTCGGGGCCGAACTCGCCGCCGAAGCAAGCCGGCACGCGCACCGTCAGGCCGTCGGCGGGCTCGCACTCGCCAAGTGCGGTAGCCTCAGCCGCCAGACGATTTTTCAGTTCTGCAAGGTCGACCGTGAGCGGGTCGAAATACACCGCCAGCGAACGATACGTCGGCGCCAGCTCGACAACGCCGCGCGGCAGGTCCTTTTCAAGCGCTTCTTTCAGCGCCGTTACGCGCGCGTTCAGCTCGCGGCTGACCGAATCGCCGAACTCGACGAACAGGCACGACTCGCCCGCAGGCAAAATTCTCGGGACCATGAGCGCCTCCTATTTGAACAAATTTCGCGTTTAAAGAGTTTGATCTTTATAAATCAATCCAAAATGCGCTGTCTCTTTTTTTCACGAGGCGTGTCGTTTTACCCGCTACTCGTCCTCCGGCATCCCGGCCCAGTTTTTCAGCATGGCGATCTCGCCCGCCCAGCCCTTCAGCGAGTCCTGCGGCGTCTCCAGGATCATCGGTAGATCCCGGAGCGAATGGTGGCAGACAATAAGCGCGAACGTCGCCGCCCCCAGGGAGCCGCGACCGATCTTCTCGTGGCGGTCCTTGTGGCTGGCAAACGGCGTCAGGCTGTCGTTGAGGTGCATAGCTTTCAGCTGACGAAGCCCGACGATTTTGTCGAACTGCTCCAGCACGCCGTCAAGGTCGTGAACGATGTCATACCCGGCAGAATAAATATGGCAGGTGTCGAGGCACACGCCCATCTTCTCGGGACAGTTCACGCGCGAAAGGATCTCCGCCAGCTGCTCGAACGTGCCGCCCACTTCGCTGCCCTTGCCGGACATCGCTTCCAGCAGCACCGTCGTGTGCTTCACGTTCGGCAGGATCTCGTTGAGCGCCGCGACGATCAGCTCGATCCCCTTTTCATAGCCCTGGCCGGTATGGCTGCCGGGATGAAAGTTGTAGAGATTGCCGGGCAGGATCTCGTCCATGCGCGCGAGATCGTCCATCATCGCCATGAGCGCGAAGTCGCGCACTTTCGCGTCGGACGAACAGGGATTGAGCGTGTACGGACCGTGCGCGACGATCGGGCCGAAACGGTTCTCGCTGATGATCTTCCGCAAAGCGGCCACGTCCTCGGCGGCAGGCGTCTTCACCGCTCCGCCGCGAGGGTTGCGCGTGAAATAGGCAAACGTCGTGGCGCCGATGGACAGCGCGTCCTCGCCCATCTTCCTGAATCCGCCGGCCACGGACAAATGACAGCCGAAATAAGGCATTGCGCAATTCCTCCTTCTCATTTTCGAGCGCCGCAAAACTATCGACGGCGCGGCGCGCGATAGTGTATAATTCTATTGTAAATCATTTTTGAATTTTGGGGGGAATTCGATGAGCGAATGTTTAAAAAACTGTGCCTCCTGCGCTGCCGCTTCCGACTGCGCTGACCGCGCGCCCGCCGATCCGTGGCTTGAGAAAGTCGATGCGATGGTGAAAGAGCTGCACGGCGAAGGCAATTTCTGCTGCTCGCAGACCGTGCTCGCCATCGGCATGAAGCGCCTCGGCCTTGACGACCCCGACCTGCTGCGGGCCATGGCCGGATACTGCGGCGGTTCGTGCGCGGGCGTGTGCGGCGCACTGGCCGGCGGTGAAGCGCTGATCGGCCTCTACGTTGGGCGCGGCACACCTGAGCCGGACCGCGATCCGCGCCAGAAGCAGCTCGCCGCCGAGCTGAGCGCAAAATTCCGCGATTACTGGAAATCCACGCAGTGCGACGACCTTGTCCACGGCGATCCCAAACTGCGCGAGTACACCTGCCCGAGCCTGATGGCCGCCACGGTGGAGATGGCATGGGGGATCCTGCACGAAAACGGTTTCAACCTCGACACGCGCGAGGCTCACTAACACAAAAGGGGACGATATCAATGATTCGCAAGGCTTCTGAGATCACGGCCAGCACCGTGGAAGGCTTCAAGGGCGGCAAGGGCGCGCTCATTTCGCGCGACATCCGCAGCGCCGAGGAACTGGCGCCGCACGGCCGCAAGTTCGGCTACTCCATCCTGCCTCCCGGCGCCTCCATCGGCGATCACACGCACACGGGCGACAGCGAGACCTACTTCTTCCTGAAAGGCAAGGGACGCTACAACGACAACGGCACGATCGTCGAAGTGGGCCCCGGCGACATGACGTTCTGCGCCGACGGCGAGACCCACGGCGTCGAGAGCATCGGCACCGAGCCGCTGGAGTTCATCGCGCTGATCCTCTTCACGGTAAAGTAAAACACGATCACAAACGAAAAGCGCAGGGACCGTCTCCGTGAGAGACGGTCCTGCGCTTTTTGTTCTTCTTTAATAGAAGCAAGGATCTCAGAGAGCCGGAATTCTACCGCCGGAACGGGATCAGCTCCGGGTTCATGTCGTGATACATGAGCCGCTCCTCGGCCGTCTTGCGCCACGGCGTGCCCGGCTTGCCCCAGTTGGCGTAGGGATCGATGCTGATGCCGCCACGTGGCGAAAAGCGGCCCCACACCTCGATGTACTTGGGCTGCATGAGGGCGATCAGGTCGTTCAGGATCGTGTTGACGCAGTCCTCGTGAAAGTCGCCGTGGTCGCGGAAGCTGAACAGATACAGCTTGAGCGACTTGCTTTCCACGAGCTTGGCGTCGGGCACGTAACTGATCGTGATCGTCGCGAAATCCGGCTGGCCGGTCATCGGACACAGGCTGGTGAACTCGGGACAGTTGAACTTGACGAAGTAGTCGCGCTCCGGGTGTTTGTTGGGAAAGGTCTCCAGCACCTCAGGCGCATAATCCGTGCGGTATTTGGCAGTACGTCCAAGGAGCGTTAAATCTTTCATCTCTTCCCGTGATCTGGTCATGATTGGTCAGTCCCTTTCTACTCTAAAATTCCAAACCGTCTGCGTAGCGCCGACAAAAGCAGCGCGCCCACGACGCCGCACACAGCCTGCCCGACAAGAAGCGAAGCGGCTAAAACGCTGTACGGCAGGTTGAGCAGATAGCTCAGCCACACGGGCACGCCCAGCCCGGGGATCAGCGTGATCGCGGCAAAGGCAACGGCCGGTGCGAAGCTCCGGCGGCGGCAGAGCGCGATCGTTCCCGCAGTAAGCAGCCCCACCGTCACGCCGCCGATCATATCGAGCGGGCCAAGGCCGCCCAGCAGCGCGTTGCTGAGGAAATTCGCAACGCCCAGCGGCACGGTCAGAAACGGGAACACGCCGGCCAGCGCGTACAGCGCCGTGGCGATCCGCACCTGATACTGCCCGAAGGCGAAACCGGCAGAAACTGCCATCACCGCAACATACAGCGCCACAACGAGCGCTGAAAACGCCAGCTTGCGCGTCACAGTCCATTCTTTCATCTTTTCGGATACTCCTCCTCGCCTTGCCGCTTTCCGGCGGCAAAGCACAAAAAAGGGAAGCTTTTCAGCTCCCCATCCGCATTTTTCGCGTTCGCTCCACGACAAATGGAGCGCGACGGCCGCTTTTCTTTTAGGAAAAGCAGTCCGCGCGCGAAAGCCCGTAGTTTTGTTTAGAGACAGGATGGTTTCGAACTGTCTTATTCGGTTGCCGGTGCATTATACCACAGAGACTCCGCCCCTGGAAAGCCGCGGCTCGTTTCCGCGCGGACGCGGCGGCACGGTGTCGTACTCATAATACGCGGCGCTCTCGCCGATGCCTGTGGGGAAATCCGCCTTGCGTTCACAGGCAAGAATGAAGCCCGTCTTTTCCAGAAGGGCGCGCATAGGCACGTTGCCGCTGCGGCAATGGCAGCGAACGGCCCGCGACCGCGTGCGCTGAGCCGTGCCGACGGCATAGTGCAGCAGCTGCGTCCCCAGTCCTTCACGGAGGCGCAGCGGAGAAACGCAGAGCAGGTCGAACGAGATCACCTGACTGGGGAACGACCGCACAGGCCAGCGCAGTGCCTCGTATTCGTCCGGCTGTCCGCGCCGCATGATCATCGCCGCGACGATCTCTTCGCCGTCCCAGAGCGCGTACAGCTCACCTTTGGCGATCGCCCGCCGCACCGCCGTGCGGTTCGGCCACACGCCGGCGATCCAGCCGGAAAGCCGTGCTTCGTTTCTGCGCTCACTGATAAAGTTCTGCATGTAGATCTGCTCTACCGCGTCAAGGTCGTGTGATGCCGCTCTTCTGATCATCTCGTTCCGCTCCCGTTCATATCGATATCGGGGAAAGTGTACCACAAAACGTTCCTTCGCAAAAGCCGCCGCCAGGCTTCCGTTTCTGTCCCGAAAAACCGCGTCAGCCCCTGTCATTCGCGCGCGCGTGATGGTACAATCGTCGGCGGAATAATCCTGCCCGAACGTGAGGAGCGTGTCATATCATGAAAGTCTTTCTCTGCGAATCGATCCACCCCGCCGCGCTGGAACTGCTGAAAACGCGCGCCGAGGTGATCGAAGACTGGAGCCGCCTGTCCGAGGCCGACGCCATCATCAACCGCAATCTGCAGCTGCCGCGCGAGACTCTTGAAAAAGCGCCGCGTCTGCGCGTCATCGCTATTCACGGCACGGGCTGCGACGGCATCGACATGGAATACTGCAATGAAAAAGGCATCACCGTGCTCTACGTGCCGTTTCTCAACGCCGATTCCGTCGCCGAACTGATCGTCACGCTGTCGCTGGCCCTGCTGCGTAAGATCGCCTACGCCGACAGACTTGTTACCAGCGGCGCGCCCATCGCCAACGCGCCCGAATGTCTGTTCGGCAACGAGCTGGGCGGCAAGACGTTCGGTCTGATCGGCTGCGGCGACATCGCCCGCCGCGCCGCGCGCATCCTTACAGGCGGCTTCCGCTGCCGCGTCATCGGCTACGATCCGTTCTTCTCGCCCAAAGCGGCCGAGGCCGGTATCGAGCCGTTCCCGTCGATCGACGCCGTGCTCGAGCAGGCCGACCTGTTCAGCATCAGCGTCCACCTGACGAAAGACACGGCGCATTTCATCAACGCCGAACGTCTTGCCCACTGCAAGCCCGGCGCGCTGCTGATCAACACCTCTCGCGGCGGCGTGGTCGACGAAAAAGCGCTCTACGACGCACTCATCGGCAAGCGTTTGGGCGGCGCGGCCTGCGATGTGTGGGAGCACGAGCCGCCGACGGTCGAGAATCCGCTCGTCGGTCTGACCAACGTGATCGCCACGCCGCACCTGGGTGCAAACACCGACGAAGCCCTGCGCCGCGTCGGCGTGCGCATGGTCGAGCAGATCTTCACCGTCCTCGACGGCGGAAAGGCCGAATACGTCTACACCGAAGCGCAGCTCTGAGAGGGATTTTGCGAAAATGGAAAAATCGTCTTTCCCCTGGAAGATCGTGCTGGCTTCCGCGGCGATCCTGGGCGGCGCACAGGGCGTGGTCATCAACACGAACGGCGTCATCTTCGCGGCGATCGTGCGCGATACGGGATTCCGCGCCGGCGATCTGGCGCTGTACTACACGATCATGTACATCGTCCAGGCGCTGAGCGTCCCGTACACGTCAAAGCTGTTTTTCACGAAAAACCCGCGCCTCGTGATGTCGGTCCTGGGCGTTCTGTTTACGGTCTCGTCGGGAGCGATGTGCGTGTACACGCGGCTGTGGCACTGGTACGCAGCAGCGGTCGCCACAGGACTGGGCTACAGCTGCATGATGGTGGCGGTGACGACGACGCTGAACGCCTGGCTCGCCGAGAAAAAAGGACTGATCACGGGCGTGACGCTGTCGATCACGGGCATCCTCGGAGCGCTGCTGGCGCCAGTATTCGCGCGCTGCGTGATGAGCTTCGGCTGGAGAGCGACGGCGGCGCTGGCCGGCGCGATCGCGTTCGTGATGATCGTGCCGTGTGGCGCGTTCATGCTCACGCCGTCGCCGGAACGCGAGGGGAAACTGCCCTGGGGAAACGCTTCGCGCGAACAGGTCCGCACGGACGAAACGGCCCGGTGCGTGCCGGTCTACGTCTTCTTCCTCTGTCTGGCGGCGCTGGCCGGCATGAACGGACAGTTCCAGTTCAACCTGCAGCTGCCTCTGTTCGCGCGCTCGTTCGGCTATTCGCTGTCGGCCGGTGCAGCGCTGACGAGCTGCGCGATGATCGGCAACATCACCGGCAAGGTGGCGGTCGGCATCGCGATCGACCGGCTGGGCGCGTACCGCGCAGGACTGCTCCTGGCGCTGTCGCTGCTTGCGTCGTTCCTGATCTTCCGGGCAGTTCCGGGCACCTTCTCGGCGCTGTGCGTCGCCGGGGTGTTGTTCGGCGGCTGCTATTCCGTGGGCAGCGTGTTGCTGCCGCAGCTGGCGCTGGTGATCTGGGGGCGCGACCGCTATCGTCCCTATGTCAGCCGGCTTTCAGCGTTCAACTCGATCGCAGCGTCTGTCACCGGCGCGCTGTTTCCCTACCTGCACGACTTCACTGGCAGCTGGTCTCCGGTGCTGTGGCTGAACATCGGCCTGAGCGCGGCCGCCGCGGCGATCTTCGTTTTCCTTCGCCATGATGCGGCGACGTGGCCGCATGAACAGTCATGAAGAACACGCCGGGAAATTCGCGTCACGTTCGGAGATTTTTTGATTTTCCCAGGCGCGGAAACGGCAAAATGTGATACAATAAGCACTGTTTTGATTTCGATCTTACCGTGAAGGAGGAAGTGCGATGCTGCTCAGTCCGAGCCGAGCCGACTGTATTGTCTTTGAACTTGAGAACGTGCTCGCC
The DNA here is from genome assembly GCA_016286835.1 of Pyramidobacter sp. GTDB lineage: Bacteria > Synergistota > Synergistia > Synergistales > Dethiosulfovibrionaceae > Pyramidobacter. The sequence continues at coordinate 8,148 of JAEEUD010000061.1, forward strand.
GAAATGCCGCCGCGCACCGACGACACCGAGGCGCAGCCCGCAGTGAAAGCGCTCTACTCCGGCCGCTGGGACAAACTGCCCCTGCCCGTCGCCGTCCTCTCGTCACACGACCGCGAAACGGCCAACGCCGCTTTGAAAACGCTCGGCTGGGACGACCTGCCCGCTTCCCGCCTCTGCCTCGGCGAGAACGCTCTGGAAAGCGCCTGCCGCTCGCTCAGCTGCCACTGGCCGCTCGTGCTCGGAGCGTCACCCGCCGCACAGGAAATGGCCTCCCGGCTCGAACACGCAGATTTCGTCGCCATCGGCCACGGGCTCTCCGGCTGCATCATCCGCTTCTCCAGCGCCGCCGACGCCCTGCGCGCCATTCTCGGCCTCGTCTCTTAAAAATAAGCGTCTCCGTCTTCCGGCGGAGGCGCTTTTTTTGATACAAAAGGATCTTCATCCGAAGGAGTGATCGACATGACTAAATACGTTTTCGTCACAGGCGGCGTCGTCTCGTCGCTGGGCAAGGGCATCACGGCCGCGTCGCTGGGAGTACTGCTGAAAAAGCGCGGCCTGCGCGTCAACGTGCTGAAGATGGACCCGTATCTCAACGTTGACGCCGGCACGATGAGCCCGTATCAGCACGGCGAGGTGTTCGTCACCGACGACGGCGCGGAGACCGACCTCGATCTCGGCCATTACGAACGATTCCTCGACCAGCCGCTGAGCGGCGGGAACAGCTGCACGTCAGGAAAAGTCTATCTCTCCGTGATCACCAACGAGCGCCGCGGCGATTACGACGGCCACACCGTGCAGGTGATCCCGCACATCACCGGCGAGATCAT
>JAEEUD010000062.1 GCA_016286835.1 Pyramidobacter sp.
AGCCGATGCTGTTGAGGATGCCCGAAGGCGTTTCCCACACGCGCGTGCCTGGATTGCCGAGGCAGGGATCTTTTGTGATGGCCTTGGAGCAGATCGCGCCGACGTGGCCGGCGAGATCGTCCTGCCACATGCCGTCTTCATATGCCCACGTTCCCGAGGCGATGACGACGGGCACGCGCAGGTCCACGCCGCCGACGGTGGAGCGCAAAGTCTCAGAGATGCAGCTCATCCCACTTCACCTCCCTGGCCTGGAAGACGGGGCCGTCGATGCACACCCGACGCCGTCCCGTCACGGTATCGACGACGCAGCCGTAGCAGCCGCCGTAGCCGCAGCCCATGCGTTTTTCCAGGCTTACCTGGATGTCGTCGCACGTCTGTCCGTACTTCTGATAGAGAGCTTTCATCATCGGATTGGGGCCGCAGCAGACGAGCGAAACGCCGCTGAGGTCCTCGCCTTCCAGTCCGGCGATGGAAAAGCCCTTGCGGCCGATCGAGCCGTCGTCGCTGTACAGCGTCATCTCCGGCGCGCGCTTCTGCACCCACTTGGCAAACGGCGCCCAGCTGGCGTTGCCGACGCCGAGGAAGAGCTTTTCAAAGCCGCCGATCTTCCCGCGCAGGAACAGCAGCGGCGCGATGCCCAGCGTTCCGGCGACGGCCCAGACGCGGCCGTGCCTGAACTCTTTGAAATTTCCGCCTACGGGGCCGCGAACGGAAAAACTCTGTCCGACATCGCCGCCGGCGATGAGATCGGTGCCGGCGCCGACGACGCGAAACAGCGTCTCGAACGTTCCTTTTGCGGCGTCGGCCGCAAGTACGCCGAGCGGGCGGCGCAGCAGCGGCGCTGTTCCGCGGGCCGGCTTGATGAGCACGAAGTTGCCCGGCTGCGCGGCCTCGGCGATCGGCGCACACTCGAACGTCATGTGCCAGATGCCGGGCGACACTTCCTCCTTTGCGGCGAGGCGTGAATCATGATCTCGGATCACTCGGATTCCCCCTTGTGAAGAACTGCTGATGCTGATTTTCAGTAAAACGGCGGTGTTTTTTGCCGCGACGGCGCGATCATGCATTTGAATCGCGCCATCGTATGATCCGGCCGCGAGCCGGAACGGACAAAAAAATCCGCCGCGGTTTTGTATATTTTACCGCGGCGGACGATTTTAAACAACCGATTGCAAATTAACGTTTATCGCAGACGACGCGTCCGCCAAGCACGGTCATGAGGACCTGGCCCCTGAGCGTGCGGCCGTTCCACGGACAGTTGCGCGCCTTTGACCTGAACTTGCTGGCGTCGACCAGCCATTCGCGCTCCGGGTCGAAAAGCACGAGATCGGCGGCGCTGCCCGGCGTGAGCGCGACCTTCGGCAGGTTGAAGATACGGCGCGGCGCGGCGCTCATGCGGTCGATCAGGTCGATCAGCGGGAAGCTCTCGCGGTGATACAGCCAGTCGAGGCACGTCGCCAGCGCCGTCTCCAGGCCGATGATGCCGTTCGGGGCGCCGGCCATGCCCTTGGCCTTTTCCTCCGGCGTGTGCGGCGCGTGGTCGGTGGCGATCACGTCGAGCAGGCCGCTCTTGACGGCCTCGCGGATGGCCTCGGCGTCGTCGGGCGTGCGCAGCGGCGGGCTCATCTTGGCGTTGGCCCCGCATTCAAGCACGGCCGATTCGTCGAGGAACATGTGGTGCGGCATCCCCTCGGCGGTGACGCGCACGCCGCGGGCCTTGGCGGCGGCGATGATCTCCGTGCCGCGGCGGGTGCTGACGTGCTGCGCATGGACGTGCGCGCCCGTCTTCTCGGCGAAGAACAGATCGCGCATGAGGATCAGCTCCTCGGCCAGTGCCGGCGTGCCGACGAGGCCGAGCTTTTTCGAGATATCGCCGCGGTTCATCGAACGGTCGCCCTCAAAGCCCGGGGCTTCGCAATGGACGCTCACGGGCAGACCGACGGGTACGGACTTTTCCATGGCCTCGTAAAACAGCGCGCCGTTGGCCACGGTAAGGCCGTCGTCGGTGAGACAGACCGCTCCGGCCGCCTTGAGCGCGGCGAAGTCGGTCAGTTCTTTTCCGGCCAGGCCCTTTGTGACCGCGCCGGCGGGGTAGATGCGGCAGTCCATCGTCGCGTTGCGCTTGATGCAGCTGCGGATCGCCTCGGGCGAATCGACGGCGGGCGACGTGTTGGCCATCGTCACGACGGCCGTGAAGCCGCCGGCAGCCGCAGCCGCGCAGCCTGTCTCCAGCGTTTCCTTGTGCGTCTGACCCGGATCGCGGAAATGCACGTGCAGATCGCACAGACCGGGAGCCAGCACTGCACCGTTGCAGTCGACCGTTTCCGCGCCGTCCACGGCCGGCAGATTCGGTCCGACGGCTGAGACGACGCCGTTTTCGACGAGCAGGTCGCCTTTGGCGTCCATCTTCTGCGTCGGGTCGATCAGGCGGGCGTTTTTAAAAAGAAGAGCGTTCATCTTCAGTCACTCCTTGCGATGTCAATAAAGGGAAAGATTTAATTCAAAGCTGACACAAAGACCCGAAGACACGAAGGCACAAAGAAAAAGTCAGAGATCATGAAAAACAAACCGCGGACCAAAAAAGAAAATACGGATGAGTTGTTTTCTCAGCTTTGTTCGTCTTTGTGTCTTTGAGTCTTCGTGTCGGGCTTGAATTTGCTTTTGACGTTTGCTTTATGCGACGATCTCGCTCACGGCGTGCAGCAGCACGTCATAGCCGGGGCGGACGCGTTCCCAGTCGATCGTTTCGGCGGGGCTGTGGCTGACGCCGTCCTTGCACGGCACGAAGATCAGCGCCGAGGGGATCAGCGTGGCCATGTACATCGCGTCGTGTCCGGCGCCGCTGGGCATACGGCGGTACTTCACGCCGAGAGCTTTGCAGGCGCGCTCGACGCGGCGGGCCAGCAGGCCGTCCATTGCCACTGGCTTGTCGGCGGAGTAGAGCGTGAAGCCGCACTTCACGCCCCGCTCGGTGCAGACTTTTTTCACCTTTTCCATCACGTCGTCGTAGGCACGCGTGATGCTCTTATCGACGATGCCGCGAATGTCCACTTTCAGCGTCACTCGCCCGGGGACCACGTTCATCGCCCCGGGGCGGCACTCGCACACGCCGACGGTGGCGACGGTGCCGAATTCGCTCTCGGCGCGTCCGGCGCGTTCGACGGCGAGGATGATCTCGGCCGCCGCCGTGAGCGCGTCATGGCGCAGGTTCATCGGGCACGCGCCGCTGTGCGCCTGCTCGCCCTGGATGTCGAGCATGAAGCGAGTCGGCGCGGCGATGGCCTCGACGATGCCGACGTCTTCGTTGTTCCAGTCAAGAACGGGCCCCTGCTCGATGTGCAGCTCAAAATACGAGTGATACGACGCCGGCGCGAGCACGTCGCGGTTCAGGAATTCCGGCTGGCCGCCGAAATCGCGCAGCGCTTTCAGCAGCGTGACGCCGTTTTTGTCCTTGAAGCGCAGCGTGTCCATCGTCGTCAGGTTGCCCGTGGCCGCCTTGCTGCCGATCGTCGCCAGCGAAAAGCGGCTGGACTCTTCCGACGTGAAGACGACGACGGAAAGCGAACGCGCCGGACGCGGATTTTTAGCGAGAATGTCGCGCACGACGCCGAGTCCGGCGCAGACGCCGAGCACGCCGTCGTAGTCGCCGCCCTCGGGCACGGAGTCAAGATGCGAGCCGATGACCACGCCCGGCTGATCCGTCGTGCCCGGATAGGTGCCCCAGATGTTGCAGCAGGCGTCCGTTCGCACGGTCATGCCGAGCGATCCCATCTCGGCCGTAATGATCGCGCGGGCTTCGCGGTCGGATTCGGTCAGTGCCAGACGGGACACGCCGCGTTCGGCACGGCCGGTTTTGGCGACCGCTTCGACCAGTTCGCGCGTTTTTTCAAAGCCGTTCATGAGACGCTACTTTCCGTACACGAGCGCCGGCAGGAACGTGGAGATGGGCGGCACGTACGAGATCACGAGCAGGCCGATGATCGAGACGAGGATGAACGTCATCACGGCGCGGATCAGCCGCGACATCGGCAGTCCGGTCACGCCCGCGGCGACGAACAGGTTCAGTCCGAACGGCGGCGTGAAGTTTCCGAGCGCCAAGTTGGAGACCATGATGATGCCGAGATGCAGCGGGTCGATGCCCATCTGCACGGCGATCGGATAGAACAGCGGCGCGAGGATGACGATCGCGGCGATGCCCTCCATGAACATGCCGATGATCAGCAGGATGACGTTGACCATCATGATGAACGCCCACGGCGTCCTGAAATTGGCGATGATTGCCTCTGTCACCATCTGCGGGATGCGGGCCACCGTCAGGAACCAGGCGAAGCTCGTGGCCGCGGCGACGAGGATCATCACCTGGGCGCAGGTCACGGCCGAGCGCAGACACACGTCAAAGAGCTTGGCCCACGTGATCTCGCGGTAGACGCAGACGCCCACGAACAGCGCGTAGACAGCTGAGATGCCGGCCGCCTCGGTGGGCGTGAATACGCCAAGGTAAATGCCGCCGAGGATGATAACGGGCACCATCAGCGACCAGCCGGCCTCGAGCGTGTTGCGCCCGATCTCGGCCCACGTGGACGGGGCCGAAACTCTTACCTCGTGACGGCGGGAGAAGAACCAGATGTAGACCACCGTTGCCAGACCGTAGACGATGCCGGCCGAGATGCCCGACATGAATAGGGCTCCGACCGACACGCCGGTCGCCGCCGCATACATGATCAGCGTCAGGCTGGGCGGGATGATCAGCGCCACCGACCCCGACGACGTGATCAGACCGGCGGAGAAGCCTTCGGGATAGCCGCTTTCGATCAGTTCGGGATAGAGCACGCGCCCCATCGCCACGACCGTTGCCGGAGACGAGCCGCAGAGCGCGCCGAAGATCATGCACGTGACCTGCGTCGTGTAGGCCAGTCCGCCCTTGCGCGCGCCGACGAGACTGCGCGTCCACTTGAGGATGCGCCGCGACAGTCCGCCGGTGTCCATCAGGTTGGCGGCGAAGATGAAAAACGGCATCGACATCAGCGAGAACTTGTCGAGCCCGCCGAACATGCGCTGCGCCAGCACCATCGGATCGAGCTGCGTGAAGCAGAGCATCGAGGCCAGCACGGCCAGCGCCAGCGCCACGAAGATCGGCACGCTGCCGAGCAGCATGACCAGCAGCAGGCACATCAGAAAGACGGTCATGCTCAGTTCGCCTCCTTCGCAAACGCCGCGATCACAAAATGCAGCACCATCAGCGCCGAACCGAGCGGCATGGCCAGGTAAGGGATCCACATTGGCACGCCCATCGCCGGCGAAGTCTGTTCCATCTCGATCGTGAACTCGACCAGCTGCCAGCTGTACACGATCAGCGCGCCGCAGAATCCGGCCGCGATCAGGTAGACCGCGCGCGTCAGCAGATTGGCGACGGACCTGGGCAGCAGCGTCAGCAGAAAGTCCATGCGGATGTGCGCCGAATGACGCACGCAGACGCTGCCGCCGATGAACGTGATCCAGATCATCAGATAGCGGATCATCTCTTCCGCCCAGCTCGTGCTGGCGCTGAACACATAGCGCAGCACCACGTTGACGAACAGGATGAGCGTCGTCAGCAGCAGCGACACCGCGCAGAACACGTCCTCGATCTTGTTGAGGATCTTGAGCATACGTTACGAACTCCTCTCAATACTCGCCCGCGACACAAGCCGATCGCAGGGTCCCGCAAAAATCATTTCAAAAAAGGGGCGCACGCCGTTTGTCGGAGCCGCCCCTTTCCTTTTACTCTTTTACTTCGCCGCCTTGGCGTCGTACACGGCCTTGAGCAGGCCGGCCTTGGTCGCCGAACCTTCGACGAACTTCTCGTGCAGCGGCAGGCTGACGGAGATGAACTTCTCGCGGTTCTCGGGCGTCAGCTCGGCGATGGCGATCTTCGACTGTCTGATCTGGTCGAGGAACTTCGCTTCGCCCGTGGCCTGCGCCTCACGCTCCGCCGTGCGGGCCGCCGCTTCGCACTCCACGATCAGGGCCTGCACGTCGTCGCTCTGCTTCTTGAACCAGCGGTTGCTGACGATGAACAGATAGCCGAGGAAGCCGTGGTTGGACAGCGTCAGGTAATCCTGGACCTCGTACAGCTTGACCATCGCGATGGTCTGAAGAGGATTCTCCTCGCCGTCGACGATCTTCTGCTGAAGCGAGTTGTACAGCTCGGCGAACTCGATCGGCACGGGATTGGCGCCCCAGGCCTTGTACTGCTCGACCAGCTGCGGGCTGGGCATGACGCGGATCTTCATGCCTTTCACGTCATCGGGCGAGTTGATCGGCTTGCCGGTGGACGTCAGCTGCTTAAAGCCGGAAGCCCACAGGCCCAGCGTCTTGAAGCCCTTCTTCTGGCAGAAGGCGAAGAACTTCTGGCCCACTTCACCGTCCATGATGCGGTACAGCTCGGTGCTGTCGGCCCAGAGGAACGGGAAGTCGATGACGCTCAGCTCCTCGACGAACGGCGTGAGCACCGACGTGGGCTGCACGGACATCTCAAGCGTCCCCATCTGCACCATCTCGGTCTGCTCACGCATCGAACCGAGCTGCATCTGCGGGAACACGTCAACGGTGATGTTGCCGCCCGACTTTTCCTCCATCAGCTTCTTGAACGTCTGCGCGCCGATGTCCTCGGGGCTGCCGATCGGCTGATTGTGGCTGAGGCGGATGTTCATCTTCGGGTACTCCGCCGCGATCGCGGTCGAGGCGAGCATCACGCCGGCAAGGATCAAAGCTGCGAACTTTTTCATGTTTTTCCCACTCCTTTACAGATTCGCGCGCAAACGCACGCGGTATGGTTTATTATAGCAATTCGGCAATGCCAAAACAACCGTTTTCGCGCAGTTCGTCGAAACTGCGGGCGCATGTCGCCGCTACGCGGCCGAGCGCTTCCCAGTCGGCTTCGCTCTGGCCGTCCCAAAGCGCGCACACGGTCATGCCCGCTTCGCGGGCCGAGATCGCGCAGGCCAGCACGTCCTCGAACACCACGCACCGCGCGGGAGCCACTCCAAGACGCGACGCGGCCAGACGGTACACGTCGGGGAATTCCTTGCCGCGCGGCGAGTCGTCGGCGCTCGTGAACGCGTCAAAAAGCCCGCGCACGCCGTTGTGTTCCAGTACGGCGTCGGAAAGCGCGTGCGGCAGGCCGGAGACCGTGCCCAGCCGGACGCCGGCTTTTTTGAGCGCGCGCAGATAACCGGCCGCGCCGGGTTTGAGAAAGATGTTCGTGCCGTACTCGTGCCGGGCCATCTCCAGCCACTCGGCCGAAAGGCCTTCCACCGTGTCGTCCAGGCCGAAGCGTGCGATCGTGTACACTGCCGCCTCGCTGAACTTTTTGGAGCTGACCGCTTTCATGTAGTCGTCCGGCGGCGTGATGCCGCGCCTGAGCAGAAACTCGGCGTCGATCCGCGCCCAAACGCCCTTTGAGTCGATCAGAGTGCCGTCCAGATCGAACAGCGCCGCGCCAAAATCCATGCCCGCGCCCCCTTTCTCCGTGCTTATCATACCACGCGGCCCGTTTTATCGCGCGGTGTTATAATTGAGGTAAATTTTGCACGATAATCTTTTGGGGGAGGTCGCATCTATGAACTCTTACATCGACATCCGCACCGCCGCTCAGCGCGGCGACGAGACGCTCTATCTGCTCCGCCTGCCGCTGGACCGGCCCGGCTTTGAGGAGTTCCTGGGCGCGTGGCTGCTGAAAAGTCCGCGTGAAACGGTCCTGATCGACTGCGGCGTGACCGGTTCGTATCCGGCGCTGAAAAAAGCGCTCGACGAACTGGGCGCAAAGCCCGACCTGCTGCTGCTCACGCACATCCACCTCGACCATTCGGGCGCGGCCGGCTGCCTGACGCGCGACTTTCCGAACATGAAGGTCTTCTGCTTCGAGCGCGCCGCCCGTCACCTGATCGCGCCGGAAAAGCTGTGGAACGCCACGGCGGCGACGCTCGGCGAGGCGACGGCCAACGCCTATCAGCCGCCTCTGCCGGTGCCTGCCGAGCGCGTGATCCCGCGCGAACAGCTCGATCCTGTCTGGACCGTGCTCGACACGCCGGGACACGCCACGCACCACGTCTCGTTCATCCGCGACTTTGCTGGCACGCGTATCTGCTTCGGCGGCGAAGCCCTCGGCGTCGTTGCCGGCCTGGACGTGACCAGCTGGTTCAGCGACGGCGTGCGCCGCGACGGCATTCGTCCCGCCACGCCTCCCAAGTACGTGCCGGAGATCGGACGGAACAGCATGAAACTGCTCGGGGAGCAGACGTGGGACCTGTACTGCTCGGGCCACTTCGGCTCGGTCCCCCGCGGTCAGCTTGTCGAACGCTCGCTGGCGCAGAACGAGTTCTGGGAGAAAAAGATCGCCCAGGCCATGCACGACGGCCTGAGCGAAAGCGAAATGGTGAGCATGATGCTGCGCGACGATCCCGAACTGGCCGACATCGCCTTTTACGACGAGGCCAACCGGGCCCGCGAAGTCTACTTCCTCGGCAACAGCGTCAGAGGGTTCGTGAAGTTCTTCCAGGAGCAGGAAGCTGCAAAATAGGGAAGACAGGGATACTTGCCATGATCCTGTTTATCGATGCGTCCGTGCGTCAGGATTCCAGGACCCGCAGGCTGGCGAACGCCCTTTTGTCCGCGCTTGACGGTGAAGTCGTGCAGGTGCGGCTGGAGAACGTCCGCTTCGAGACCGTGAACGAGTCGTTCCTGAACAAAAGAGACT
>JAEEUD010000063.1 GCA_016286835.1 Pyramidobacter sp.
GCCCCGCTTTTGTCGTCCTCAGCCACAAAGGCGGCACGCTCTGCATCCCGTCGGTGTTCATGGCCTATGACGGCACGCCGCTCGACATGAAGACGCCGCTGCTGAAGAGCATCGACGCGATCCAGGAGCGGGCTCTGCGTCTGCTCAAACTGTTCGGCAACCGCACCGTGCGTTCCGTCGACGTGACGATCGGCGCGGAGCAGGAATATTTCCTCGTCGACGAGGAAAAGGCGCGCCTGCGTCCCGACATCGAGCTCTGCCGCCGCACGCTGATCGGCGCGCCGTCACCGAAGGCGCAGACGGTGGAGGCGCACTACTTCGGCGCGATCCACCCGCGCGTGCTCGCCTTCATGGAGGACGTCGAGCGTGATATGTACCGTCTCGGCCAGGTTATGAGCACGCGGCACAACGAGGTGGCACCGGGACAGTTCGAGTTCGCGCCCGTGCTTGCCGAAGCCAACCTCGGCTGCGACCAGAACCAGATGCTCATGGAAGTGATGCGCAAGATGGCCCGCCGTCACCACTTCCAGCTGCTGCTGCACGAAAAGCCTTTCGCCAGCGTCAACGGCAGCGGCAAGCACCTCAACGTCTCACTGCGCGACAGCGAGGGCCGCAACCTTTTGAAGCCCACGAACAACTCATTGCGCAACGTGCAGTTTTTGTCGTTCATCGCCTCGTTCCTGATGGGCGTGGCGCGTCACGGCGGCCTGCTGCGCGCCTGCATCGCCTCGGCCGGCAACAGCCACCGTCTCGGCGGCAACGAAGCGCCGCCCGCTGTGATGAGCGTTTTCGTCGGCTCGCTGCTCGACCACGTGATGTCGAACATCGCCGAAGGCATGACCGACGAGATCTCCGCGAAAGAGCTGCTGGACACGGGCCTTGACCGCCTGCCGACGATCTCCCGCGATATGAGCGACCGCAACCGCACCTCTCCTATCGCCTTCACCGGCAACAAGTGGGAATTCCGCGCCGTCGGCGCGCCTCAGGCGCTCAGCGGCCCGCTGACGATCTTGCTGGCGATCTGGGCCGAAGGCATCGAGCGCTTCAGCACGGCGCTGAAAGCGCGCATCGACGCCGGCTCGGAAGCGACCGACGCCGCTCTGGCCGTGATCCGCGACGCCTGGAAGGAGTCCGCGGCCGTGCGCTTCGAGGGCAACGGCTACGACCCCGCCTGGATCGACGAGGCAAAGCGCCGCGGCCTGCCCGTGTGCAAAAACACCGTGGAGGCGCTCGATCAGTATCTGCTCCGCGAACACAGCGAGCTTCTGACCGGTCTCGGCATCATGACCGAACGCGAGATCGAGGCCTATTACGAAGTGCGCCTTGAGCAGTACTGCGAGACGACCGAGACCGAGCTGGGCGTGCTGAGGATGATGATGTACGACGGCGTGCTGCCGGCGGTGACGAAGCAGATCGCCCGCGAGGCGACGACGCTGGCCTCTCTGCCGGAACGCACGCGCGGCTCCCTTGACGTTTGGGAGGAGAACATCGACCGCCTGGCGAAGTACAAATGCGACATCCTCAAAAAAGTCGGGGAGCTGGAAGGCGTCGTCGCCGCCATCCACGGCACGCCGGTACGCGAAAAGGCAAACATCCTCGTCGAAAAGGGCGAAAAAGTCATGGCCGAACTCCGCGCCCTCAGCGACGCCGTCGAGCCGCTCATCGCCGCCGAGTTCTGGCCGTATCCCAGCTACACCGACCTGTACAGGATCGAAGACTTCAAACTGCAATAGCGCCGCGCATTTTCAGCCCAGTGTGAAAGGGAAACGATTCTACGCTTCAAAGCAAGGGAGATGTTTATCGTGTCACTGGAAACGCTTGCGGTCATTCCGGCCCGCATGGCCAGCACCCGTCTGCCGGGCAAGCCGCTGATCGAGGTCGGCGGCGTACCGCTGATCCTGCGTGTTTCGCGCGGCGTGCGCGCCTGTTCGTGCGTCGACCGCGTCATCGTCGCGACCGATGATGAGCGTATCGCCGAGACAGTCGAAGCCGACGGCGGCGAAGCGATGATGACGCCCGAAGACCTGCCGAGCGGCGGCGACCGCGTCGCCTGGGTCTCCCGGCGTGTGCCTTCGCAGTTCGTCGTCAACGTGCAGGGCGACGACCCGCTCGTCGGTCCCGATATGATCGAACCGCTTGTCGCCGAGCTCAAAAACAGTCCCGACACGCGCCTGGCACTGCTTGTCAGGCGCATCGAAAAGGCCGAAGAGGTCGCTGATCCCAATATCGTCAAGGTCGTTTTTGACATTACCGGTCGTGCCCTTTACTTCAGCCGTTCGCCCGTTCCGCATCCGCGCAAGGCGTCCCGCGCCGTGTGGTACAAGCATATCGGCCCTTACGCGTGGCGGCGCGATTTTCTGCTCGACTTCGCGTCCGGCGGTCAAACGCCTTTGGAGATCGCCGAAAGCCTGGAGATGCTGCGCGTGCTGGAACGCGGCTATACCATCCGCTGCGTTCCCGCACCGCGCGACACGATCGAGGTCGACACGCCGGATGATCTCGGGAAGCTCGAAGCCTTTCTCGCGGCCCAGCCGCACGGCGTTTCGGCTTCCGGCGGGGCACGGCCATGAAGACGCCTCTGCCAGAAAGCGCGGCCGAACTGATGAGCCAGCCGCGCTGGTGGCGCGTCGACGTGCCCACGGAGATCGTCATCAGCGACAGAGGGCTCGACACGGTTTTCGACCTGATCGCCGCGCGCGGCGTGAAACCGTTTTTCGTGGTCGACGCGTCGCTGCGCGATCAGCCGGATTTCGCGCGCGTTTTTGAACAAAAGGACGTCTTTGCCTTCAACGCTTCGTATTCCGAAGTTCGCACGGGCGACGTGGATTCGCTCGTCGCGCTGCTGCGCAGCAGGCGCATGGATGACGTGACGCTGATCGGCATCGGCGGCGGCTCCACGATGGACCTGGCGAAAGCGGCCGGCATCTGCTTTGCCAACCCGCTCCGGGCGCAGGATTACCAGGGATACGGAATGGAAATGGCTCGCGGGCTCGACGTGTGGACCGTCCCCGCACTGAACGGCACCGGCGCGGAGCTGACGCCGATCGCCGTGATGCGCGGGCCCGAGAAGAAGCTGGGCATCAACAATCCGTTTGCCGCCGCCGGGCTGACCGTGATCGATCCGCACCTCTCAAAGGGCGCGCCGGCGTTCAACCGCTTTTACACGATGATGGACTGCTACTTCCACCATTACGAGATCTCACGAAGCCGGACCAGCTCGAAGGACGCGATCGCCGATTCGCTGGACGGACTGGAACTGTCGCGATACGTCCTTTCTCATGATCTCGAAAAATGGGACGAAGGTCTGGCAGCCGTCTCGGCCATGGCCTCACTGCTCGGCGGAACGAGCAGCACGGGCGGACGCGTCGGCGCGGCGCACGCGATTTCCTACGGTCTCAGCAACAGCGCCCCTTTTCTGCCGCACAGTGTCGCCGTAACGCTGGCGATGCTGGCGCTGAAAGACGTCTACCCCGACGGACACGCGGAAACGCTGCGCTTTCTTGAGCTGAACGGGCGACCGCTGCCTTCTGCCCGAGCCTACGGCATCAGGCCGCGCGACATATCCGCGATGACGAGGACCGCACTAGGCATGGAGAAACTGTGGCAGAGCTGTTTCGGCCCCGACCGCTGGAAGAAGCTGGCGGCGCCGGGATGGATCGCCTCGATCTATGAAACCATCGTCAACGGCTGACGATATCAAGAGTAAAGGAGTCATGAAAAATGCCAGGCACTGAACTGTTCGATCAAATGGAACTCGACGCCGTCAGCGACGTGATCCGCCGCAAAATGGTGCATCGCTACTCCTCGCACGCCGCGCGAAAAGGCGTGTACCGCGTCAGCGAATTCGAGGCCGCTCTGGCTGCCAGGGTCGGAGCCGCCAACGCGCTGGCCGTCTGCAACGGCACGTCGGCGCTGTTCGTCGGACTGAAAGCGATGGGCGTCGGGCCGGGCGATGAGGTGATCACCCCGGCGTTCACGTTCATCGCTACGGTCGAGGCGATCGCCGCCTGCGGCGCGATCCCCGTGCTGGCCGACATCGACGAGACGCTCGGCATGTGCCCCGCTTCGGTCGAGAGCAAGATCTCGAAACGGACAAAAGCGATCATGCCCGTTCACATGTTCGGCGCGGCCACGCGGCTGGAACCGATCCTTGAACTCGGCGCAAAGTACGGCATCCCGGTCGTGGAAGACAGCTGCGAGGTGACCGGCGGAACGTACCGCGGCAAAGCGCTGGGGACGTTCGGCCTGTGGGGCGCGTACAGCTTCGACCCGAACAAATACGTCACGACGGGCGAAGGCGGCGCGCTCGTCACGAACGATGCGGAACTGTACAAAAAGATGGAGTATTACCACGATCACGGGCACGTCCATCGCCTCGACATCGAACGCGGCGCGGAGGACAAATGCGGTCTCGGCCTGAATTTCCGCATGAGCGAGCTGGAAGGGGCGCTCGGCCTCGTCGCGCTGAAAAAGATGGACGCGGCGCAGGCGATGCTGCGCCGGACAAAGCGTCTCGTCCTTGAGGGCGTCGCCGGAACCGGGCTGACGCCGCGCCCCGTTCCCGATCGCGACGGCGACATCGCCACGCACATCGTCTTTCTGCTGCCGTCGGCGCAGGCAGCAAAGAAGCTTCAGGCCGTCACGGCCGAGTGCGGTATGCCCGTATCCATCATTGGCGAGAACACGTGGCACTACGCCAAGCACTGGAAAGCGCTGAACGAGCTCAGCGGCACCGTCATCGGCGGCAACACAGCGCCGTCCTACGCGCCGGAAACGATGGCCGCCAGCGACGCCATTCTCTCGCGCGCCGTGTTTTACTGTCCGAACCTCCGTACCGGCGACGAGACGATCGAAAAGATGATCGCCGCTCTGAAAGCAGGAGCCAAAGCGGCGCTCTAGGCGCTGCTTTGCCAACACACCACACCACGCACAGACGCCGAAACGCAGTTCCCTTGACAGGGAAATACGCTCCGGCGTCACTTCATCAGACATCGTATGACGAAATTGAAAGGGGAAAACAACATGTGCGGGATCGTCGGCGCTTTTTCGCCTTCACGCGCCACGCTGGCTGAGGACATCTACCTCGGCCTTTACGCATTGCAGCACCGCGGCCAGGAAGCGGCCGGCATCGCCTGGACGAACGAAGACGGAGAGATCGTCTGCCGCAAGGGGCCCGGCCTTGTCCATGCCGCCCTCGATCAGGCAGAGATGAGCCGCGTCACGTGCCGCAGCGCCGTCGGACACGTCCGTTACGCCACGGCAGGCGGCTCGGCTGCCTGCAACATCCAGCCGCTGACGGCCAACACGCTCGCACGCGGTTCGTTTGCCGTCGCCCATAACGGCAACCTGCCCGACGCGCCGGCACAGCGCCGCGTCCTGGAACGCAGCGGCGCGCTGTTCCAGTCGAGCTCGGATACCGAACTGATCCTCCACCTGATCTCCCACCAGCCGGAACGCCCGTTTCCCGAGGCGCTCATGCAGGCGCTCGGGCAGGTGAAGGGTGCGTACTCGCTCGTCTTCCTGCATGACGACAAGCTGATCGCCGCCCGCGATCCCTGGGGATTTCGTCCGCTCGCGCTCGGCCGGCGCGGCGACATCACCTATGTCGCCTCCGAGTCGTGCGCGTTCGACCTGCTCGGCGCGCAGATGATCCGCGACCTCGAGCCGGGAGAGATCGTCGTCATCGACGAAAGCGGCTGCCGCAGTTACATGCTTCCGTACGCAAGCGAGAGAAAATATCACTGCGCGTTCGAGTACGTCTATTTCGCGCGCCCCGACAGCGTCATCGACGGCGTTTCGGTGTACGAAGCCCGCAAGAACATGGGGCGCGCGCTGGCCCGCTCGTGCATGGGCACTCTATGCGGCTCCTCCGCGCTCACCAGTCCGCTCGTCACCGGCCTGCCCGACAGCGGCACGATCGCCGCTCTGGGGTTCTCCGAAGAATCCGGCATCCCCTATGAATCCGCCATCGTCCGCAACCGTTACAGCGGCCGCACATTTATCGAGCCGACGCAGCGGGTGCGCGAACTGGGCGTTTTGAAAAAGCTCAACCCGATGCGGCAGCTCATTCAGGGGCGCGACCTGATCGTCATCGACGATTCGATCGTGCGCGGCACAACGTCGCTCAAAGTCGCGCGGCTTTTGCGCGAGCACTGCGGAGCCAAAGGCGTTCACATGTGCGTTTCCAGCCCGCCCGTCGCGTTTCCCTGCTTTTACGGCATCGACACGCCCAGCCGCAAAGAGCTCATCGCCGCACAGCTGCACGGGGACGCACTGAGAGAGCGCCTCGGCGTCGACTCGCTGTTCTACCTGAGCCGGGAGGAACTCGTCGCCGCGGTAGGGATGGAAGAGCGTCACCTCTGCACCGCGTGTTTCGACGGAAAGTACATGGAGTCCCCGCCGGCCTGCGGATGCAGCCGGTTCTGATCCTTGACGAGCACTCAACGACAACCGCCCGCGAAACGCCTGTGAAAGCGTTTCGCGGGCAGTTGTGCTATTGAGCCTGCTTTGCTCACGCCAGCTCCGCGAAGTACTCCTGCGGCTCTTCGGCGGGCAGGCTTTGCGCGTGGGCGATGAGTTCGTCGATGAACAGGCGCGCGGAGGCGTTGGCGGTCTCTTTCGGGTAGTACAGCAGGACAGAGACTGGCGATTCCGGCGTGGCGATGTGATAGAGGAACAGCGAGGGGACGCCGTCCGCGTCGCGCGTGATCGCCGACCGGACGGACGAATCAAGCGTAAAAACGGCGGCGTGCGGGCAGAAGGACTGGCAGAAGAGATTTTCGTAGTTATAGAGATCGACGACGGACGAATTGAGGGGCGCATACCGGCTCAGAAACTGCCGCGCGCGGTAGGAGACGTAGCGGGCGCCGTAGACGAACGGGACGCGGTCGAGCAGGCCGGAGGCGAGGATCTGCTCTCTCTGCCCGCTCAGAGGCAAGGCAGCGAAGTCGGCGCAGCTCTGTCCCGGTTCGAGGATGGTCTCGATAAAGGACCGGGGGATGGAGAGACAGAAGTGATCCTTGCACAGTTCTGCCCTGTCGATCGTCGGCGGCAGATAGGAGAGCGAAGGGACGACGATCACGTCCAGCTCGCCTTTGATGAGCTTCCTCTCCAGATCGTTGCTGCGGTAGGAGGCGATGTCCAGATCGACTTTGACGCGGGGATGGCGCGAGACGAACTGCGCGATAAACTCCGGCATCAGCGAGACCGCGCGCGTCTGCGTGACGCCGACGCCGACCGTGCCGGCGTAGTGGAGGCGCATGTCGCGCAGGCCGTTCGTCATCTCCTCCTCCTGGCGCAGCACGGAAACGGCAAACTTGGCGAAATGCCGGCCTTCCGGCGTGAGCACGAGATTGGGGCGCTTGCGCTCAAAAAAGAGCGCGCCGTACTCTTCTTCCAGCTTCGAGATCTGGCTGGAGAGCGCCTGCTGGGAAAGGTGCAGTTTTTCCGCGGCGCGCGTCATGTTCAGTTCATCGGCGACGGTCTGAAAGTAGTGCAGCCGGTCGAAATGCATGGTGCTCCCTCCGTTTCCTCCCGCCTGTCATGAGACGGCAAACGTTATACAGATTTTGCTTGTCGATTCGCTCCGTTTTTCCTGTTTGACGGGACAGTGTCTTTTCGATTAGCATTATATTAGTTCAGGCTCCCTTTAAACTCTTTTCGTGCAGGATTTCATAATGACATCATAAAATCCTGCATTGCAATAGACAAAGGGCATAAGAAAAGCGCTTGATATATGCTACAATAGTTGTACCGTCCCGGTTATGGGACGCTGTTTCACCCGGAAGGTATCGCGGGGAACTTTCCGGCGCGCTTGTTTCACGGCGTTTTCCGTTTTTGCGGAGAACACAAGGTATCATGAGAGATGAAAAACGGAGGTTTTTTCACCATGAAAATGAACAAGGCTCTTCTGGCCGCCGGCCTCGTGCTGGTTGCTTCCGTCTCGGCGTTCGCCGCTGAGGAAGCCAAGCCCAAGGTCAAGGCCAACAGCATGGGCAGCACGATCTACTTCGAGGAAACAAAGAAGGACGACACGTTCGCCTGGGCGCCCACTTCGTCCGCTCCTATGAACCGCGTGCCCTTCACCACCCGTTACGCTCAGCGCGGCCGCTATGTCGTCATCGGCGACAACCAGTATTCGGCGGCTGCCGGTTTCAAGATCCTCGATCGCGGCGGAAACGCGTTTGACGCTGCCGTCGGCATGGCTGCCGTCATGAGCATGACCTATCCGACGATGAACGACTTCCTGGGCGGCGACGCGATGATCATCATCTACGACGCCAAGGCCAAGAAGGTCGTCACCTACAACGGTTCCGGCTGGGCCCCCAAGAAGGCCACCATTGATGCCTACATCGACAAGGGCGGCATCCCCGAGAACGGCATCCTTTCCGTCGAGATCCCCGGATCGTTCGCCGGCTGGATGCAGCTGCTCCGCGACCACGGCAGCATGAAGCTGAAGGACATCTTCGAGCCCGCTATCGACCTTGCTGAGAACGGCCACACCTTCTCGCAGATCATGGCCAACCTGGGCAAGAACTTCTACAAGCACATGAACGAGCCCGCCAAGGCCGTGTACGGCAAGGACGGCGCTCTGGCCAAGTACGGCGACATCATCACCAACCCCGACTATGCAAAGCTGCTCCGCACGCTGGGCGA
>JAEEUD010000064.1 GCA_016286835.1 Pyramidobacter sp.
TCGTAGCCCCGGCCGTAAACGATATTTTGCGATGAGTCGTCAGCTCTGATCTCAAGCAGAGAGAGACCTCTCAGCTGACTTTCCGCCACGCTGACCCTGGAGGCACCTTCAGCAGACAAGCCGCTGTAAGCCGCAAAACCGTGTCCCAGTGAAAGGAGTCCCTGCATCAGCTTCTGCGTATTGGTGCCGGCAAGTTCACTCGTGATGCGCAGGACCCGGCCTGCGTCCATTCTAGACTGGTCGATGCCGATGCAGACATTCTTGTTGACCGACATCGTGGCCACATTGACCGCTCCGGAGCCAAGACCGCCGGTTGCGCCGCCTTCCCAGCCGCCGATGTCGGTACTCTCCACGGCCCGGACGGTAATATCCCTGGCTGCGTCAAGAACGGATGCCTGTCCGATGCGGATGCTCAGGTCGCTGCTCTCGATCCGTTTCAGACTGATATCATTGCTGCGGGCATTCTTCAGGGCCGCGGCTTCTTTCGCGGTGAGCACGGTCGTATCGACATCGCCGGATTGGCCGTTCACAAACAGCTGGGCCTTGGCAAGCGCCGCCGACTGGTCGCTGAGATAGCCGGCAAGTTTGGCACTGTAGCCCGGGTCGTCGTATTCTTTCGTGCCGCCGATGTTGAGCGACTGCACGAAGATGATCCCCGCCCCTAAACCGCCGGAAGCGCCCCAGGTATGTGCGCGCAGTTTGTAGTCCTCGTCGGCGCTGATGCCGATCGTGTTGGCGTAGACCTTTGAGTTGCTCACGTTGACGCCGACGTGGCTGTACAGGTTATTGACGTTGACGAGAATGCTGCCGGCCCCCATGCCGCCCGATGCTCCGCCGGTGATGGTGAGGAGGTCAGCCGTATTGTGAGCGCGGATCTTTACATCGCCGGCACGCTGCGAGGCAGCGCCGAGTCTTGTGTTGAGCAATGACGCGTCGACGACGGCCGCGCCCCGCGTCACGTTGACGCCGACGGCGCCCGATCCCATGCCGCCTGCGGCAGTGATGTTGACGACGTACCCTTTGTTGCGGTTCCGGCCGTCGATGACAACACTGCCGGCCCCGGTCACATCAAGATCGGAATCGCGTACTTGCGCGGCCGTATGGCTGTTGTCGGTCGCGACGGAGATGATCAGACCGCCTGCTCCCAGGCCGCCCGCGCCCGCGATCATGATGTCACCGACGCGGCTGAAATGGTCGGAAGCGGTCTGCAGGCCGCCGACGTGTCCTTTCATGCCGTCGATGACCGCCGTTGTCGTTCCCTTCTGCACTTCGACGGCCACAATGCCGCCGCCCGCGCCCTCACCGCCGCCGCCGGCGATCATGAAACCTGTCAGCGACTGTTTGGAGACAGCGCCGGCCGAGGCCGTGCCGTTTGCGTTGAGATCATACTTTACGTCGGCAGACGTGCTTTTGATCGATGCGTCCACATCACGCCTGACGTGACGGACATTCGTCATCAGGCCAAAACCGGCGGCCGCACCGCCGCCGCCGGCGATGAAGACTCCGGAGACGTTGCTGAAGTCAGAGGCGTGAACGTTCATGTCGCTGGCACTGTTCAGGCTGCTGTCGATCGTCTGCGCCTTCGTCGAGCCGGCAAGGATATCGACGTTGACCGATCCGGCAACGCCGCCTCCTGTGCCACCGGCTCCGACTGCCGCTGTGTTGAGCAGAGAATGGGTGGACGACGCGTCGATAACGAGCCCCCTTGCTGTGCTCCCCCTGCGGGCGTTGCGCAGCGGAGAGGTGTCAAACGTGCCCTGGAAGGCGTTATCATAGATCGTGTTTGAACTGGGCACGTTGTCTTTCGGGAGGTTCGTTTCGTAATCGCTGTATTTGGAGATGTTCGTGTTATCGATGTCGTTGTCATTGATGTCGTGCGACACGGCGACGGAGCCGCTGCCATTGGCGGTCAAGGTGGCGTTCTGCACGAGCGACGACACTGTGTCGTTCAGGTAATTGACTTCGATCAAGCCTGCGCCGCCCCCTGCGGCACCCCCCGCTCCCTGTCCGGCGTAGTTGCGGACCTGGGCGTCGCTCATGGCGATCGCCGCGAGCGTGTCAACGGCTTTGACGGAAAGACCGCTGATGATGATGCCTGTCGTCGGTGAGACGGAATTGACAAGGACCATGCCCTGTCCCGCGCCTTCCGTGCCGCCGGAGAAACCGACAGAGGCGTTCGTGAGCGTCGTATCGGACTTCGCGAAAGAATAAAAACTGCCAGCGTCGATGACGTTCGATTTTGTACCGGTGACGCGGACGAGGTTCTCATCTCCGATACGATTGATGACGAGGCTGCCGCCTCCGCCAACAGCGCCGCTTGCGGACACCTCGACGCCGATATTGCTCAACGTCGAATCCTTTACGCCTTTCACGCTGACAGCAGTCCTTTTGCCGGTAACGTTCGTGTTCTCGATCGCGGCGATTCCCCTGCGGTGCAGCTGGTTGACGGTAATGGCGCCGTTGATGTTGAGTGCTGAGGCGTAGCCGCCTCCAAGCGCGAGCGAGAAGATCGCAGCGTCGTCGCTCGTGGCGATGTTCAGCCTGCCGTTTTGGTCGGCCATCTTCACGGTGCTGTTTCTGACCGAGGCGTTCAGGGTGTATTCCTGATCTTTGGAGTTGATGACACCGATCTGCGAGATAGTGATCGCTCCGCCGACCGCAGCGTTTGTACTGCTGGCGGACACAGCAGTCGAGATGGTCTTTCCCGACGACTTCTCCGCAGCAGTGACATCAAGGTCTTTAAAGCCTGTCACCGTCGATCCGTCAATGACGGATGAAGTGCTGCCGGTGAGTCGGTGAAACACGCCGGAACCGCCGCCCGCGCCGCTGCCGGCGGCAAACTGCGTGGCAGTACCGACCAGCCACGAATTGGCTTTGTTCAGGGCGTTGGCCGAGAGACTCCCCGTCGCGCCGGCGAGCGTCTTTTTGGTGCCGCCGCTGATACTGACGACAGCGTTGTTCGTGACGTGGGAATAACCCAGCGTGAAGCCCGCCGAAAGCCCGTTCAGCGCCACGGAGACAGCACCGGCGACCCCCACTGACAGCGCCCTGTTCTGGGCGGCCAGAGAGCTCGCATCCGTGCCGGTGACGGTTATATCAGCGTTTTTAACGATCGTATTGGCAGTGTTGACAACGGTGTTCCAGATCACGGAGCCATAACCGCTCCAGCCCTGAGTTCCCGCGGCCGCGCCGGCGGCCACGGAGACGAGAGCTGAACCATTATCGCTGTTCGCCTTCAAAGAACGTGCCGTGATCGAGCTGTTTTCGATCCGCGTCTCGAAGGTGGTGTTCACGCTATCAACGACAATCGCGCCGCCGGCCGATTTGGCAGCTGCGCCGCCTGCGACCGCACCGGTGATGACGATCATGCCCGTGCGACCGCTGAGCGGACTGTCAACAGTCGTAGCGCTTGACGCCGACGCGTTGCCGCCCGTCAGCGTCGAGGTCGTTTTTTTCACGAAAGCAGACTCGATCTCAACGCCGCTGTAGTAACTTTCAGCGCCTATCAGTTTGTTGTACGCCTCGTCATCAGACTTGATCTGGAGATCAAATGAGGTGCCGGCCTTGTGCTGCTTCATCCGGGAATCGATATCGGCCCCGTCGCCGGCCTCAGCGCGCAGAGTACCGGAAGCCTTCAGGTCGGAACTCGTGATACGCGCGGCAGCGCTGTTAGCAAGCGTGTCGATGACAAGAGCGCCGCTGCCGGACCATGAAGACGGATCACCGCCGAGGCCGACAGCCGTGGTAATTCCGGCGACGACCTGGGTGACGCCGAGATAACTGTCCACATCGGCTTCACGGAGATGCAGCAAGCGTGTATCGTCAATGACTGAGCTGATGTCGTTTTTGATGCGGGCAACCTGGAAACTGGCGCCGACATTGCCCCTTGCCTTGCCGATGGCAACGTCAACGGCGCCTGTGACCTGGGTGTCTTTTGCGTAGGAAAGGACGTCAAGATCCAAAGATGAAGGTCGGGAAACGCCCGATGTAATGCCATCAACGCCGGTGAGCCGGCTCGCCACCGTGTTATCGAGCGTGTTCGCGGAGAGGTTGACGGCGATCCCGTAGCCGGATTCCCCGCTGCCGCGCGTGACGGTCAGACCGATCGCAGCAGCGACAGCCCGTCCTGAGCTGCCGGAGGATATCGAGAGCACATCTTTGCGCGAGTTGTCAAGAGCCCTCAGCATGGCATTTTTCATTCCTGCGCTGACGACGCTCTTGCCGCTGTTGACGGAGACGGCACCGCCGATGCCGACGGTCGTGACCTCGTCTGCGCCGCCGCCGGCGATGGATGCGCCGCCGCTGTAGGCGCTCTGCCACTTGTCGGCCAGCGCGTCGATGGCAATAGCGCGATTGGAGTTGTCAGTAAACGGTTTTACGCTGATCTTGCTTTGGGCCGTGCCCTCGATCCCCGCGTCAGAAATGTAATCGACGAAGTTCCACGCGGCCGAGCCGGCTCCGGCAAAGTTGAAATTGAAGTCCGGAGCCAACGCTTCTGCGCCGAATATCTCAAGGTCGAAATCACGGCCGTTGAGGATGCTGTTGCCGGCGTTGCGAACCGCACCGTTGTTCGATGGTCTCATGCCCTGATTGATCGAATCGTTCAGCCCGCCGGCGCCGCTGATTTTGTTGGCGATGCTCTGACCGACCTTTTTGCTAAAATCATCGGGGAACGAGGCGAGTTTCCGCAGTTTGGCCAACAGTCCGCTATTCCCCTCTTCCTCTGCGGGAGGATCCTCAGGCTGTGCGGCTGAAGCTTTCGCACCGGCAACGGCGATCGTGTTGACGCGGGAATGGCTGAACGCGCCGATATCGAGCGAATTTGCGGCGATGAAAGCGCCGCTCGCAGGCGTCTGATCGTCGCTGAACGCTTTGTCATGATCGGCGATCTTGGCGACGGTTTCGTAGGTGAGCAAGTCTATAGCGATACCGGCGCCGACAGATTTCCCCTGTGCGCCGGAGTAAGTCAGCGTCATGTTCGTGGCGTAATTCTCGGCGTTGGAATTGATACTGACGAGCGGCGATGAGATCGTAACTTCGTCATCGATACGAACGCGTCCGGAGAGCGCACCGCCAGTGATATTCAGCAGTCCCTGAAAGCCCCAGGATTTGCCGTTTGCGGCGGACAGACTTCCGGTAAACAGCGCCGAGCCGTTTTTGGTGCCGAGGGCGATCTTTCCGGCGCTTTCAAGTTTCGCTTCCTTATGCACGTCGACGTCGTTGTTGGAGTTGAAGACATTGATGAGGATCGTACCGCCGGCGGCGCTGCCTTTCGTGTCTTTGAAGACCCCGAACAGCGGGGACACGTGCCAGCCGCCGATCACAGCTGCATCGTTCTGGGACGTGCCAAGCACGACCGTCTGAGCCCCGGCGTGGAGATGCGCGCCGGAAGCGATGTCGATCCTGCTGTTCGATCTCCAGTTTGTCAGCGCGAAGCTGCCGCCGCCGCTGACATTTTCATCGTGTTCGTTGGCAGTGATCGCGCTCGACGACGCATAGACGTTGGCATACGTGGAATAATCGCTCAGAGCCATAAGGTCCATGGCCGCGGCGACGCCTCCCATGATCCCGTCCTTGAGATCGGAAACAATGGAAAGGATGATGTCGCCGATCCCCTTCGCCTCTTTATGAAACGCACTGTTCTCATCCAGAGCATAAGCAGCGGCCGTGCCCTGAAGATTGTTAAGACGCTGCTGGAGCGCATCCAGCGCGGTCTTTCGCGTCTGAGAGAACGTGAATCCGTCGCGGAGCGCCTTCAGATCCTCTTTGAGTTTTGCGATTGCCTTTGCGACACGGGTATACTCGACGATCGCACCGCTTTCCACGTCGATGGAACCTCCGGCAAGCACCGAGGCATTTTTGCCGATCAACGCCGACGATTCGATCGAAGGATTTCCCCAGAGCAGTGCGAAACTGTATGCGTTGATGATGTCGGCTGAAGTCCTATCTGAGCCGCCCACGGCCGATGTCGCTTTGAACTGCCAGTCGTCAAGGAGCGAACTGGACCGCACGGCGACGTCCTTCGAACTGACCAGTTTCACGCCGTCGGCAATCGACACGGACGCTTTCATCGTCGGCTTTGAGCCGCGGAAGAAGTTTTCGCCCGTGTAAAGTACGCTGAATCCCCACTCGCTGCCGTAGTTGTTTTCTCCTGCTCCGTTGCCGTAGCGCATGTCATCCGGCAGGCCGATACCGTCTGCCACTCTGTTGTAGAGGGCCGTCAGCGCCGGTTTTGTGAGATTGCTCCAGGCCCGTTCCTTGAGGTACAGAGCCGTGCCCGACCGGTTTTCCGAAGAAGAGTTCCATTCGGAGGTCGTGTCGTTTGCGGTCACGGAGAGATCGCCGCCAGCGCTTAAATTCGCGTTGATCTGTGTTTGAGCTGATGTCTGCGCAAAAGTGACGTTCAGTGCCGTACTGCCCGGCGCGTTTGCGGGGACCGAGCCGACAGCGGCTGTTTTGATACTGTTTTGAGCATCGGAAGCGACCGAAAGCGAGCCTTTCGCTTCGATTTTCGCACCTGTGCCGATGGTCACGGCTGCGTTATTGGCGAGGTCCGCCCAGAGGACGGCAGCCGTAAACGGCGCGGCGGAGTCGAAATTACTGACCGAGGCGGCAGCCGTAAGATCGGCCTTGAGCTTTGAAGCGGCGCTGATGTCCATATTGCCGCCCGATGAAAGCTCGCCGTCTACAACGACGGTCGCGTTGCCGCTTTCGATGCTGACGACAGCGGCTGCGGCAGGTATCGTGTCCGAATTGGCGTACTTGATGAGCTCGCGGAAGCCGAGCGACGTCCCCACTTTTGCGCCGACAACGCTCTCGGCCTGGAGCTTCATGCTGCCCAGCGCCTCCAGCTTTGCGCCGGATTCGACCGTAACGGCAGCCGTCGCGTCAAGATGAGTGAAGGAGGCGTCAAACTTGAGGAACGAGAAGTCGTTGCCCAGCTCCCTGGCGACGTTGACAAAACCTTCGCCGAGCGTCGTGTCCTCGCGGAAGTTGTACACTTCCGCCAAAGCGGAGACGTTTTTGTCGGCGGAGATGACGCTGCCGCTCCTGGCCGTGATCTTGGCCGTGGACGAGGTGTTGTAGCCTGGCTGCCCGGTGAACGGCGTATTCTTTTTCTTTGGATCGGTCTCGGCGTCGGAAGCCTGATCGATCGCCGGATCGTACACGGGCGCACCGGAGGCCCGCGCGCGCATGACGGCGGAGCCGGCCGCGGAGATATCGCCGCTGAGGTCGATCGCGGCGGTCTTGCCGCTTGTGGCGATCGACTCCAGACGCACGTCGCCGTTCTCACCGGTGCTGCGGGTGAGAGTCAGTTCCGCTTCCGTGAACTTCATTCCGTTGCCGTCCAGATCGACGTTGACGAGGTCGGCAAACTTAAGGGAGCGCGTATCGAGGTTCGGCCTGCCGTCGTTGCGCTTTTCCGTGCTGATCTGCGCCGCTTTCAGCGTGATGCCGTCGGGCGCGGTGACGCGGCCCTGGACGACGATGCTGCCTTCGGGATTGAGCGCGACGTAGCCGGCTTCCAGACGCTTGAACTCCGTCGGCGCCCAGGGGCTGTCGTTGTCGGCAATCTTGTCGTACGTAGCCTGGTCGGCGATGATGGCGGAGAACTTGCCGGCGTTGATGGCGCCTTCTTTGCCGATGATCATGCCCTTGGGCGAGATGAACAGAAGGTGGCCGCCGATCCTTTTGGCTTCGTTCTCGAGCGTGCGGAGCGCGTTGACGGTGCCCTGCACGTCGATCTGCGCGTCGACGAAGTTATACAGCTTGTTCGTGCCGCCCGGCAGCACCATGTTGGCGATGTGCCCCCGGTCGAGCGTGAACTTGGAAAAACGGTTGAAAGCGCTCTTACCGTCGGCGCTTTTTTTGCTCGTCGTAACGGTGTATTTGCCGTTGCTTCCCGCAACGTTCGTCACGCCGCTGTATTTTTCGTGAACAGTCAGCTCGGACGCCGCAGCCGAAATCGGCGAGAGAAGCGTGCTCGCTGTCAGCGCCGAAACGATGATGCGGTCGGCAAGGTTCAGCCGGCGTTCTTTAAGTCTGGCTTTTTTCTTCTGTGCCATTGTGCCACCTCATTTACAGGCAGGCAAAACAGCCTGCCGGACTGCGCAGAACGAACAGGAAAACGCGCATTTCATAAACAGGTTGATTATACCAAATTTTGTCCGGATTGCTTGTCAGCACCGAATATATTCATGCTTGATCGGTATCGTTTAAAGGCGCAATGAAAAAACAAAAGCAGCGATGCTCGGCTCGCTCGCCTGGGGAGGCGACAAAAAAGCCCGCTTCGTCCGTCGGTTGACGTGTGAAGCGGGCCTTTTGTGTTGATGTTACTTCTTGCCGACAGTCAGCGGCTCGTTGAGCTCTGTTCCGTTTTTCGGCTCATCCAAAAGCCAGTATTCGTAGTCGTCGAGGTAGACGTCAATGTCGTCGCTGCCGACGTGCAGATTCGGCTTGCGCGGCGGCCACATCCTCACGGCTTCGCGTTCAAACGGCAGAAGGTGGATATTTTGCAGCAGGTCGATGACGTGGAAATGGAACGGGTCTTTCGGCATCAGGGAGCCGCCGAAGGGGAAGAAGACTC
>JAEEUD010000065.1 GCA_016286835.1 Pyramidobacter sp.
TTTCGCTCGTCACCAAGCCGGAAGCCGTCGAAGTGACCTCGAGCACTGAAGAAGGCGTTCAGCGCCTGCTGCTCCACGTCGCCGACGAAGACACCGGCCGCGTCATCGGCCGCAAGGGCGCAACGATCAACGCTATCCGCCAGATCGTCCGCGTCTCGTCCGCCAAGGCTGGCGACAGCGTCGAAGTCGACGTCGCCGAAAACGCCGCGGAGTAACAACCGCGCCATGCCCGCAGACGGCAGAGTCGTCATCGGTCAGGCACTGGGGCCTCACGGCGTGCGCGGAAGTGTCAAAATCAGGCCGCTCACCGATTATCCCGAACGCTTTTTCAGCATGGAAACGCTGCGATTCTATCGCCGGGATGAATTCGTCGGAGCTTACACCGTCCGCGACATGCGTCTCCTGGAAGGCAAAGGCACGTTTCTCGCCTCGCTCGAAGGCGTTGACGACATGGACGCGGCCGAGGCTCTGCGCGGATGCACCGTCGAGATCGCGCCGGAAGAACGCGTGCCGCTGCCGGAAAACGAGTTCTGGATCAGCGACCTCGTCGGCCTTGAAGCGCTCGATGAAAACGGAACGCGGCTCGGCGTCGTGAAGGACGTCGTTGACAGCGGAGCTTCCCAGCTGCTCGTCATTACCGACGAGAACGGCAAAGACCATTACGTTCCCGCCGTGCCGGAGTTTTTCCTGAGCGCCGATCTTGAAAAGCGCAACGTCGTCATCCATCTCGTCGAAGGGCTGTGGGAGCTGTGAAAGTCACCGTACTGACCGCCTTTCCCGAATTCCTCAGCAGCTTTCTGTCCACCAGCATCGTCGGCAGAGCCGTCGAACGCGGACTGATCGACGTGAAGGCGGTGGATCTGCGCGATTTTTCGCAGGGCAATTACCGTCAGATCGACGACTACAGCTTTGGCGGCAAGGGCGGCATGACCATCATGCCCGAGGTGCTCGACCGCGCGCTCGCCTCGGTCGGCAGCGACGACGCGAAAGTCCTCTTCCCTACGCCGACCGGCTCGGTTCTCACGCAGGACCTTGTCGAAGCGCTGGCGCTGGAAAAGGAGCTCGTGATCATCTGCGGCCATTACGAAGGGCTCGACGAACGGTTCGTCCGCGAATCCGTCGATCTTGAGTACTCCATCGGCGACTACGTCCTCACCGGCGGAGAGATCCCCGCGATGACCCTGATCGACGCGCTTTCCCGCCTCGTTCCGGGCGTCGTCGGCAAGGAACTTTCCGTCACCGACGACTCGTTTTACAACGGTCTTCTTGACACGCCGCACTACACCCGCCCCTCCGTCTGGCACGGGCAGGAAGTGCCCGCAGTGCTCACTTCGGGAGACGACGCCCGCATCGAAAAGTACCGCAAGCGTACTGCGGCGTTCCTGACGCTGTCACGCCGCCCCGACCTTCTCAGCCGGGCGAACGTGATGGACTATCTGGAAGACGAAGTGTACGTAGGGATCGTCGTTTCGTCTGACACGGTCGATCCTTCCGGGATGCGCGGGATCGCTCAGTCAGCCGGCGCCTATGGCGTCGCACGGGTGATCGCTGCCCCCGAACGCCGCGAAGATTTTGACGCGCTGAGAAACACGCTCGCATCAGTTCCCGAGATCAAATGCGTCCCTTCCGTCCGCCGCATGACGGAATGGGCCGGACGAAAAAAACACGCTCCTCTCCTCGTCATCGCCGCCGAAACCCGGCCGGGAGTCCCCTGGCTGGAAGCGAAACGGCGTCTGGTCGAGACCGGCGGGCCGACGCTGATCACTTTCGGCGCGCCCCCGACGGGAGAGAACGTGATCGCGATGCGGCCAATTCAGACTACCGGTGGAGAACTGCCTCACACCGCTCTGGTCGCAGCCACACTGGACCGTTTTTTCGGTTCACGATAATCACACATTTGCATTAGCAGGGAGGTAAGCAGTATGGATCCCAGAGTTAAACTCGTAGAGCAGAAATACATGAAGGCCGAGGGCGAAATCCCCGCCTTCCGTGCCGGCGATACCGTGCGCGTTTCCGTGAAGGTCAAGGAAGGCACGCACGAGCGTCTTCAGGCTTTTGAGGGCGTCGTCATCGCCCGCAAGCACGGCGGCATCAGCGAAAGCTACACCGTCCGCAAGATCAGCAACGGCGTCGGCGTCGAGCGCATTTTCCCGCTCCATTGCCCCAGCGTCGCCAAGATCGAAGTGAAGCGCCTTGGCCGCGTCCGTCGCGCCAAGCTGTACTATCTGCGCAAACTCAGCGGCAAGAGCGCCCGTATCCCCGAGCGCCGCGCCTAATACGTTCAGCAGATATTTATCGACAAAAAAAAGCGGTGTCCCCTGTGGAACACCGCTTTTTTTTATGAGCTTGCAAAAGGAAAAGACTGTGAAAACGCCCTGCGCCGTTTAAAACGGCGCAGGGCGTTCTGCATTCAATTCGATATCCGATTACTTTTTCAGGTTCAGCAGGACGGCGTTCTTGCCGAAGACCCAGCCCGTGCCGTTGCCGTACTTGACCTGATACCAGTTGGCCGAAGAACCGGCGGGGCGCTGCGTGTCAAGCACTTCGGCGACGGCGTCCGTCAGACGGCCGATGACTTTCGAGCCCTTGTCCGAGTTCGGGACGGTACGCACGTTCGTGCTGCCGCGCATGTAGACGTACTTCTTGTTCGTCGCCGCCTGCGCCTCGGCCAGCTGCGCCTTGACGGCCTCAAGCTGCTCGTTCAGCGCCGCGATCTTGGCATCGCGGTCGGCGTTGCCCTTCGTCAGTGCGGCGATCTCCGCGTCCTTCGCGGTCCCCTGTTCGGTCAATGAAGCGATCTTCGAGTCGCGCTCTGCCACAAAGCCAAGCTGCTCCTGGACCTTGCCGTTCATCGCGGCGATCGAGGCGTCGCGCGCCTTGAGCTCGCTGTCAAGCTGCTGATAAGCAGGGTCGTTCGCGCGCGCGTTGCTCAGTCTCTCGGCCAGCATACTCTGATTGTAATACCACATCAGCGCGCCGCCGGCGACAGCCGCAAAGACTGCCGTGAGGAAAGCACCATGGAGCGTGAGCTTCTTCGAGGGAACGATCTTTTCCTCAGCCGCGCTGACAAACGCGCCGCTGAGCATGGCCGCCAGAGCCAGAAGCAGGATCGTCACCCACGAATAAGCGTAGAACGGAGTCCAGCTCACTTCCGAAACGATCGAACCGATCATCGCCGCAAGCAGCAGCCACGTCGCCAGACGCACGCCAAACAGCGAAAGCACGGCGCCAACTGCAGCAACTGCCGCGATCACGACGATCGCCTGTCCTCTGCAGTCAAGCGCGGCAAACTCGGAAGCCAGATTCAACGAGCATCCCTTCGCCGCCCAGGCGCAGCCGATGCGGCTGGCATAGAGCGCAAACGCCGCGGCGGCAAGCCCGAAGAGGAACGCGTAGACATACGCGCCCGTATAGCGGCGGGCGGAACGAGCTTCGTCAAATCTCTGTCCGGGCCAGGCGATCGCAGCAGCCGCAAGGCAGATCACAAAAGCGCCCCACGACCACGGATAGAGCGACCCGAGTTTCACCTCGGTCACACCGCAGACAACGGCAGCGATGAACAGCAGCGTCGTGCCAAGAGTGCCCTTGAAGAACGCGATCACACCGCCCAGCACGGACAGAGCGGAAACGCCGAGCACGATCTTCGTCTTCGTGTCAAAGGATGCAAAGCCCTTCAGCCAGGACAGATCGGTTCCATGAGCAGCCACCGTGTCCCAAAGGCCGCTCATGTAAAGCGAATAACCGGCGGCAGCCAGCGCAGCGATCAGTCCCCAGAAATTGACCTTTGACGGCGCTTTGGTCGCTGCCGCAGCAGGCGCTTCGTCAGCGACCTCTTCGGTCACAGGCGCCGCAGCAACGGCCCCCTCGCCTTCCGCCTCGGCCGGAGCGGCCACGGCAGATGCCTCAGCAGCGACTTTCTCAGGCTCGGCGGGCTCGACAGGCTCAACGACGTCTTCCCACTCCTGATCTTCTTCCTCGTCCTCATCGTCCTTGCTGCGGAACCAGCCGAACACGGCAGCGGCGCCAAACAGACCAGCGGCGGCGCGAACGTAAGGATAGACAAGACCGAGTTTGAACTCGCAGTACAGGCAGACGCCGGCAGCGGCAGCCAGAAGAAGCGAACCGAAACGCTTTTTGCCGAGCGCGAACAGCGCGCCCAGCACAGCCAGCGCCGACGAGGCGACCACGCACATCGACTTCGGATCGAGCGTCGTGAAATAATCCTTCAATGCGGCAAAATCCACACCGCGCGCGACGACTGCCGCGTACACATCGCTGTAAACAAGCGAAAGCGCGATGCCGACGACCGAGAGAAGAAAAGCGAACACGTGCATATATATCCCTCCTAAAAATGTGAGAAAAAAACGAAACTCAATGATCTCGCGATCATTCAGAAATTATAACATACATTTCCCCGTTTCCAGCAAAAAAAGCGACACGATCTTAACAAATCGCGCCGCTTTTGGCGTTCTGTAAATTTATGATTTCGTGTACGCCTCGCCAAGTCGATGGAACCAGTCGATAAAACGCTGTTTCAGGCCGCGGTTGGGCTTTTTCACGGCGGGGCTTGTTTTATCCGAAGACACAGGCGTTTTTGTCGTCACCGGCGCTTCCGTCCCTGCCATTCTGGGAACGACGGGACGCCCCTGAGCGAGACGATCAAGGATCAGCAACGACAGCAGGATCTCCACAAGTTTTTTATTCGGGCCGGTCAGAGAGGCGGCCAGTTCATCCCCCGCAAACAGCCCGACAGCATAAACGGGAATGCTCTTTGAGCCGCCGCAGGGAAGGGATATTTTCATATGCGACAGTCCCGCGCTTTTCATCTGATCGCCGACGAGCAGATCGGGACGCGGCGGGATCTCAGGCTTTTTGGTTTTGGCGGGGATGTTCAGGCGTTTCAGCACGACCGGCCACATCCGCGTCTGAGTGACGGCGCGGACAAGTGCGTACAGTCGGGCCAGCGCCTCGGTCGAAGCGGCCGCTTCGGTCAGGCTGGTTCCCGTGCCTACGCTCAGGCGGCACGAATAAAGATCGTCGCCTTCGGCGCGCGGCAGAGGCTCGAACTTTATCTCGCGGCCGCGATTTTTGCGCAGCTCGGCGCAAAATATGCTTTCAAGCCTCGTTCCAAGATCCTCAATATCGCTCCGCAGCCATGCGGCACGCCCCTGTTCTTCTGCGGTCAGCACCTGTACGACGCGCCAGGCGGCGTTTTCCTCGGCTCTTTCTCTGTCTTCCGCTGTCGCCGCAACGATCATCTCTTTGTTGAGATACAAAGCGGAAACGCACTTTGGCTGGCGCGTCTTCTGCGACACAGGCATATCGACGTAACGAGGCTCGCCGAGATCCAGACCGTGACACAGCTTGCGCAGCCGCTCTTTTACGTCGGCCGGCACGGCGGTCGGAGCATATGCCGGGTTCGTTTTCGCCGCAACAGAAGGCGCATCTGGCGACACCTGCACGGACGTTTTGCTCTGGCTCGACAGTGATGCTTTCGGCACGGACTTTTTTTTCGCGGCTTCTTTTTCGGCGTCGCTCAGGCTGACGACGCCCGCACTGCGCGAAGCTTTGATACGGCCGGAAAGGACGCGGCGGAAGTGTGCGCGCTGCACGGCGGCGCGCTTCTGCTGCTCGGCGGCGGACACGCGGTTCAGCCGTCCGAGCGCGTCGCGCGCGGCGTTCCGCTCGGAACTGATCTGATCCTTTCCGAGCCCCGTGCCGGCTTCTTTCCCCCCGAGCGTGACGGTGGTCTCAAAGATGCGGCCACCGTTGGCGAAACGGCGCACGGTCTTGAACTTCGGCGCTCCCAGCTTCTCAAACTCGCAGTCGCGCTCAAGATGACGCCGCGCGTCGAATCCCGTGCCCTGATCGGGATAATCGGCAAAGCTCTGCAAAAAGCTCTTCACAGCTTCCAGCCCGCCGTCGAGGAACAGCGCGCCCGCCACGGCCTCAACGCTGTCCTCCACCATCGCTGCCGTGATGAGGACGTTCTCCCCGGCCGAGATCATGCGGTCAAAACCAGCTTCGTAGCCCCAGGCCGAGAGATTTTGCCCGCACACCAGTTTCGAGCGCTCTATGGTCATGAATCCTTCGTCGGCCTCGGGGTATTCGCCGTAGAGCGCCGCCCCCACGAGCAGGCTGATCGCGGCGTCACCAAGGAATTCCAGACGTTCGTTGTTCTGGCTGGGCGCCTGCGAACTTTCGTTCGACCTCTGAACGAACGCCAGATACAGCAGCTCGGGATTGTTAAACTGGTATCCGATCCGTTTCTGAAAACTGACGGTCCTCTGCAGAAATTCATGTGATAAATTGATTTCACTCATTTCACTCACCTCCTTCCGTCGTCTTCAGACCGCACGATCCGCGTGCGGTCATGCCGGTTCATTCTACCATACCCGCGCCGATTTTTGTCCAGAAAAAAGGGCGCGCCGCGCTCGCAACGGAGCATGGTGCGCCTTTGAAACGCTTTGCTTATCCTTTGACGACGAACGATCTGACGGAGATGCCCAGCTCGTCGAGCTGCTTCTGCTCCACGACCGACGGAGCTTCCGTCATCAGATCCTGCGCCTTGGCCGTCTTGGGGAAGGCCATCACCTCGCGGATGCCCTTGCAGCCGCACATCAGCATGCAAAGACGGTCGAAGCCGATCGCCAGTCCGCCGTGAGGCGGCGTGCCGTAGCGCAGAGCCTCCAGGAAGAAGCCGAAACGCTGTTTCTGATCTTCCGGCGAGAAGTGCAGGCACTTGAAGATTTTCTCCTGAACTTCCTCGTCGTGGATTCGGATCGATCCGCCGCCCAGCTCGATACCGTTGAGCACGAGGTCGTAGGTGCGCGAACCGCAGGAAGCGGGATCACTCTCCAGCTTGTCGAGTTCGTCGGAGTTGGGAGCCGTGAACGGATGGTGCGTCGCAACCCAGCGCTCTTCGTCGGGGCTCCACTCGAGCAGCGGGAAGTTCGTCACCCAGAGGAATTCCCAGCCCTCGTTCACAAGGCCGTGGGCCTTGGCGATGTCAAGACGCAGCTGGCCCAGCACCGTGGAGACCATCATGACGTTGGCGTTGGCGATCAGGAAGATCGCGTCGCCGTCTTTCGCTCCGGCCATCTCCAGGAACATCGCCTTGTGCTCGTCGTCAAGGTACTTGGCCAGCGGGCCTTTGAGAACGCCTTCCTTGATCTGGAAGAAAGCCACATCGGGCGCGCCGAGTTTTTTGCCCTCGGCCGAGACGTCCTCGCACTGCTTGCGTGACCATTTCGCGCCGCCGGGAACGGCAATCACGCGGACCACGCCGCCGGCTTCGACGCACGATGCGATCGGAGCAAACGACGTGCCGCGGAACGCCTCGGTCACGTCACGGATCTCGAACGGGATGCGCAGATCTGGCTTGTCGCTGCCGAAACGGGCCATCGCCTCTTTGTACTCCATGTGACGGAACGGCGCTTTGATCTCCACGCCGAGGATCTTCTTCCACAGGCCGACGACATAGCCTTCAAGCAGTGCATACACGTCTTCCTCGGTGACAAAGCTCATCTCCAGGTCGACCTGCGTGAACTCCGGCTGACGGTCAGCACGAAGGTCTTCGTCGCGGAAGCACTTGGCGATCTGATAATAGCGGTCCATGCCGGAGATCATCAGAATCTGCTTGAGCAACTGCGGCGACTGGGGCAGCGCGTAGAACGAGCCGGGCGTGACGCGCGAAGGGACAAGATAGTCGCGCGCGCCTTCGGGCGTGCTGCGCATCAAAATCGGCGTTTCCACCTCGGTGAAGCCGTTATCGTTCAGATAGGCACGCGTGTACTGCGCGATTTCGTGACGCACGCGCAGATTGTTCTGCATCTTTTCGCGGCGCAGGTCAAGGAAGCGGTACTTGAGACGCAGGTTCTCGTCCACCGCGTCGGTGTCTTCACCGATCTCAAACGGCGGCAGATTGGCGGCAGAAAGCAGCAGAAAATCGCTGGCCACCACTTCCCACTGGCCGGTCTTCACGTTCGGGTTGAACTGATGATCGGGACGCTCGCGGACTGTTCCCTTCACGGCGATCACATACTCGCTGCGAAGCGCACCCGCATCCGCGTGCATCTCCGCATCACGTTCCGGCTCAAAAACCACCTGCACGATGCCTGTCTTGTCCCACAGCTCGGCAAAGATCACTCCGCCATGGTCGCGACGGTTGCGCATCCAGCCGTTGAGCACGATCTCGCGCCCTTCGCAGGATTTATCGACTTCACCGCACTTGACGGTCCTTTTCCAGCTTGAATCAAAAACTCCCTTGCGCATTGAATAAAACCACCTTACTGAAATCTAAAAGGCGCGCGGATCAGGCGCCTATTTTACTGACGTGCAGCCAGCTCGGCCACGCGTGCGCAAACCTGATCGAACGGGACTTCCGTCTGCTCGGCCTTCGTCAGATCGCGCACGGCCACGACACCGCGGGCGACTTCGTCGCCGCCGAGGATGCAGGCAGCCGCCGCGCCGCTGGCAACGGCGGTCTTCATCTGCGCTTTCATACCGCGCCCGGCGTAGTCCATGTCGGCCCTCAGTCCGGCACGACGGAGGCCGTACATCAGCTCCAT
>JAEEUD010000066.1 GCA_016286835.1 Pyramidobacter sp.
GCAGGCCCTGCAGCACCGCGCCCGACACGGCCAGCAGACCTCCTGCGCCCATCGCTGCGAGCGCCCGCGGCACGCGCACGGCGCGGACCACAAGTGCCTCCGGCGTTGCCGCCTCGGCAGGCGAAAGAGAAGGGGAGAGCAGATGAAAAACGCGGGAGAGCGGAATAGCCCACTCTCCCTGCGCGACCCGCCACAGACCGGTGAGGAGCAGGAGCGCGCACAAACTTGCGCCGAGGGCGGCCCAGCGCCGGCGGCGTCTTTGCAGATAGCGTTCCAGCCCCTCGGCCGGCGACGGAATGTTCATGATCCTACTTCAGCGCGGCCTTCAGGTGCTCGACGAACGCGGCGGCGATGCCGGCGTCCTCGCCCAGACCCTTGATCATCGTCTCGACGGCGAAGCCTTCCTTCTTGAGGATGCTGTACCACGACTCAGGATCATCTTTGTCGGCCATGTCGTTGTTGGCGTGGTCGCCCGCGACGATCATGAGGGGCGAAAGCAGTGCCTTCTTCAGACCGGCCTTTTTCAGCTCCACGACCACGTCCTCGATCAGAGGAGTGTTCTCGACCGTGCCGATGAAGAAGCGGCCGTCGGCCTTCTTGTCAAGCGCTACCTGCAGCTGGCTGTACATGGCGTTGGCGATGTGGTGCGGCGTGCCGTGACCCATCAGCACGACGGCTGTGCCGGCGGGGACTTTGGCGAAGCGCTTGATGAGGATGTCGGCCATCTCGTCGCAGGCTTCGACGCTCGACAGGAAAGTCTTGCCGAGGCGCAGGTCCTTGAAGCCGTACTTGCCCGTCAGCGTCTTCCAGGCATCGACGACGTTCTTGATCTCGTCGTACTCGGCGCCGGGAATGATGTGCGTGGGCATCACGCAGACATTCTTGAAGCCTTCGTCGTTCAGCGCGGCCAGCGCCTGCACCGGCGTGGGCGGAACGTTCTTCTTGCCCTCGCGCGTCAGCTTGCGGCGGATGATGTTCGACGTGAACGCCAGGCGCACGTCAGCGCCGGGGAACGCCTTTTTGGCGGCGTTGACGAGGTTGTCGATGGCCTTGCGGGCGCTGGGCATCGACGTGCCGAACGCCGTGATAAGGATGGCCTGCTTGTCGGCGGCTTCCTTCTTTTTGGGCGCGGCGCAGGCGCAGGAAGCGAAGACGGTGGAAGCGGCAAGGAGCGCGATCAGAACGGACTTGTAAGACATAACGCATCAAAACCTTTCATGTAAAATTGTCCCGGCCGCATGGCCGGAAAGGGACACAAAAAAAGAGACGCGGACCTGCGTCCGAATCCCTCCTCGTATGGCCGGCCCCGATGGTCAGCCGCCCAGGAGTTCGCCCACGCAAACATTCCCCCTTTTCAAGCTCCGTGTCTGAAAATATTCTGGCTTCTCATCGTCCTCATCCGAGCCTTCCCGAACCGCACGGCGGTCAGTGACATCATTCGGATTCGTCCGAGTTACAGCGGCGGGGCCGCGCCGGATTTTCACCGGCTTCCTTTCAGACGGAGTTCTGTGTTCGATTTGCGCGTATTATAGCATGCGAAGCGTTTCACTTCAATGAAACGCTAATTCCAAATCTTTACAAAGACAAGGCGGTTTAAAAACATTCTGTATGGGATGCCCCAGCGAAATGTCTGACAGAATGATACAAAAAAGTTTTTCGTGGAACAAAAAACGCGGCCGGAAAGGAAAACTCCCTTCCGGCCGCGTGCGTTATGACTGTCGGATCAATGCGCCGCTACGGCGTCCTTGCCGAAGAGATCGGCGAAAATCTCGCGCACCGACTGGATCTTATCGACGCGCCAGACGTTGCTGCCGCAGAAGAACAGACCTTCGTTCCAGTTGCCCTGCAGCGCCTCGATCAGCGCGCGGGCGATGCAGAACGTCTTGTGTGTGGCGCGGTACACGCAGTGCGCCAGACAGTTGGCGATGCACGGGTCGTTGTGGTCGATGTTGGCCAGATACTGCTCGACCATCGGACTGCGCAGCGCCCTCCCGGGCAGCCCGCAGGGGCTGTTGATCAGCACGACGTCCTCCTTTTTGGCGTTGACGTAGGCCTGCTTGAACGCGTCCGAAGCGTCGCCTTCGGCCGAAGCCGCAAACCTCGTGCCCATCTGCACGCCGCTGGCTCCCAGCTCAAACGCGTGCAGCATCTCGGAACGGTCGAAAATGCCGCCCGCGGCGATCACGGGAATGTTCAGCTTGATCTCCTTCAGCCACGCGACCAGCTCGGGGATCACCGTTTCCAGCGAGAGCGATTTGTCGTCTACCTGCTCGATCTTCGAGGCGCCCAGGTGTCCGCCGGCGGAGTTCGGCGTCTCAACGACGAACGCGTCGGGCGCGCGATTGTAGCTTTTCATCCAGCGGCGCACGATCAGCGAGGCCGCTTTCAGACTGCTGACGATGGGGACCAGCGCCACATCCGGGAAATCCTTCGTGATCTCCGGCAGTTTCAGGGGCAGTCCGGCGCCCGAGATGATGATGTCGATGCCCGCCTCGCACACCGCACGCACCTGCTGCTCATAGTCCTGGAGGGCACACATGCAGTTGGCCGCGAGGATGCCGCCTTTGGCTTTTTCGCGCGCTTTCGCCACGGCTTCCTTCAGCGCTTCCACGTTCTTGCGGAAGAAATTGTCCACGCTGCACGTCATCGACGCCATGCCGATGCCGACTGTTGCCAGCGTGCCGATGCCTCCTTCCGCCGCGACCGACCCGGAGAGGTTCGGTCCTGAGATGAGAACGCCCATCCCGCCCTGGATGACGGGAAACTTCGGCACGTACTTGCCGATCTTCAGCGTTGGCAGTTTGTCAAATACCATCGTTCGACTCTCCTTTCCCCGCGCAAAATCGCGGAGTTCGATAAAACCGCATCATGCGGCTGATATGAATATAAAACGCAAAAGGCCGAAGCGCAAGAGTTTTTTGTCCCGTTTCTCCCTTTGAGTAATAATGGAATTATTTTTCCGATTTGTGTGAGAATATAAAGATAAAAAACACTGCGACGCAAAAGGTGGAAACTTAAGACGTATTTTCTGCGACTTTGTCCTCAACGAGCGTGCTTTCCGCCGGGTGGAAAGGATACGAAAAACGTCGCTCGCGAAAGATATTTCACGGGCGACGCTTGAAGTTGCACTTTATAACAACAGTTTGGGGGCAGGCTAAAAGAGTTTACGGCCTTATTCGATCACGCGCACGTGTGATCGTTCGTTCAGGCCTCGTGCGCCTTCGCTGACGATCAGGTCGCCGGGGGAGAGCTCGCCGGAGACGAGGATGGATTCGCCGCGGAATTCGCCGGGCGTGACAGGGATCTTTTGCACGGCGCCGTCCTCAAGGCATTTCCACACGAATATTCCGCCCGTGA
Organism: Pyramidobacter sp.; assembly: GCA_016286835.1. Taxonomy (GTDB): domain Bacteria; phylum Synergistota; class Synergistia; order Synergistales; family Dethiosulfovibrionaceae; genus Pyramidobacter. The sequence continues at coordinate 3,358 of JAEEUD010000066.1, forward strand.
CGTCGCCGCAAAGCGACTCCAGCGGCACGGTCAGACCGTTTTCGGCCGATGCGGCCTGCGCGGGCAGCATAGCGGTGACGAGCACGGTCATGCCGGGGAGGATACGTGCGTTCTCCGGCTGGGGCATGACGACAGTGGCCGGGTAGGTGCGCGTCCGCGGATCGGACTGCGTGCCGATCTCCTTGAACGTCGCCGTGAATTCGCGCCCCGGCAGCGCGTCAATGGTGACGCGCAGGGCAAGCCCCGCTGCGGCCGAGACATCCTGCGCGCTCATGCCGTTCGGCATCACGGCAAGGTTGGCGATGTCCTCTTCGGGAACGCGGACGACGATCTCGACGTTTTCCAGATTTTGCAGGCTGACGACGGGCTGTTTGGCCTGCACGTCCTGGTAGTTTTCAACGTGGCGGGCGACGATGACGCCGGAAAACGGCGCCCGCAGTTCCGTGTCGGCGAGGGCGTTCTGCGCGGCGCTGACGCCGGCTTCGGCAGTGCGCAGGGCAGAGCGGGCCACGTCGAGTGCGGTCTTGAACTGGTCATGCTGCGCCTGCGAGACGACTTTTTTCCGGTACAGCTCTTCATAGCGGCGGTAGTTGCTCTGGGCCTGATTGTATCGTGCGCCGGCCTGCGACATCTGGCTTCTGGCTTCGGCCAGGCGGGTGCGGTAGTCGCGCGGATCGATGCGGCCAAGCAGCTGCCCTTTTTTGACCCGAGCCCCCATCTCCACGGGGAATTCGACGAGCGGACCGGGCACGCGGAAGGATAGGTTGACGCGACGCGAGCCCTGCACGGCTCCGTAATAATGGCGCACTTCACCGGGGCCGGACGCAGCAACGCGAACGGCACGCACGGGAACGGGCGCTGTCGTTTCCGCGCAGCCGGCACAGGCCAGAAGCAGAGCGGCGGCAATGCTCACAGGGAAAAGAAAAGGACGCTTGATCTTCGTCATTTGAACGGTTCTCCATTTCTTCGGCATGATGAAAAAGTCTAGCACTTTTTCTCTCCGCTGTGAAGGGCGAAGCGGCACGACTTGCGCGGCGGCAATGGATTTGCGCCCTGTTTTGTGATAATATGCAAAAAGCGCCCCGGCGCGAATTTTGTTTATTCCCGAACGCGGGAAAAGGAGAGAACGATCATGCACGATCCGCTGCTGAACCACGACGAGATCAGCAAGATGCAGAGCTGTCCCTGCCATATCGAAGACGAGCATCACCACGAACACGACCATTCGCACGGCCGGACGCGTCCGCAGCACGAGCACACACATGAGCACGGCGAGCACGTCCACGACGGGCGGCCGCACGTCCATCTGCCCGACGGCACGGTGCGCTACCTGGAAGAGGGCGAGCTGCCCACCGCGCCCAAACGCCGCCGCTGTCCCTCGGCAGAGTAGCCGTGGCGAAAGAAACGAAAACGAACGCCGTGCGTGAGCTGGAGCGACTGAAGATCCCAGTTTCCACGGTCGAATACGAAGTGGACGAGGACGACCTCAGTGCCGTGCACGCGGCGGAAAGCAGTGCCATCCCGCTGGAGCGAATCTATAAGACGCTGGTGCTGCGCGATTGCGATCACGTCAAGGACCTGCTCGTAGCCGTCATTCCCGGCGCTTATGAGTTGGACCTGAAGCGTCTGGCCGCTCTTGCCGGCAAGAACAAGGTGGAGATGATCCACATGAAAGAGCTGTTCGCGCTCACAGGTTATGTACGCGGCGGCTGTTCGCCGCTGGGCATGAAGAAAAAACTGCCCACGTTTCTCGACGAGACGGCAGAATCGTTCGACACGATCGCCGTCAGCGCCGGGAGACGCGGCCTGCAGATGATCGTGCGGCCCGACGATCTCATCCGCGCTACGAACGCGCGCGTGGGGCAGATCGCGCGGCCCGTCGTGAAAGAGGAGGAAAAAACATGGTGAAATGGGTGCTCGCGGCTTTGGCCGCGCTGAATATCGCGTCGTTCGCCGCCTACGGCTACGACAAGAAGATCGCACAGCGCAACGGCCTGCGCGACGACGACGTTGACAAGAGACGCGTCAGCGAAAAGGCGCTGTTCATCTGGGCGGCACTCGGTCCCGTGGGTGCGTTTTTGGGCATGAAGCTGTGGCGGCACAAGACGAAGCACTGGTATTTCGTCTGGGGCGTGCCGGCCATCCTCATCGCCGAAGTCGCTCTTGCCGTTTGGTGGCTGTGCAAGTACCTGTAAGCGATGGACGTATTGGGAAAATCACGGACGTACTCGTTCCGTGTGCGCTACGCCGAGACGGATCAGATGGGCATTGCCCATCACAGCAACTATTTTGTCTGGTTTGAGGAAGGAAGGTCCAACTTCTGCCGCGACATCGGCCTGCCCTACGGCGAATGGGAGAAGAACGGCGTCTTCATGCCCGTGGTGGAAGTGCATTGCCGCTACAAGTCGTCGCTGCTGTACGACGAGCCCGTGACGATGGAAGTTTTTCCCGCCGAGCGCGGCGCGGCGACGGTCACGTTCGGCTACCGCCTGCGGCACGAGGACGGCCGGCTGGCCGCCGAAGGCTGGACGAAACACGCCTTTGCCGACGCGCAGGGGCGCTTGATCCGCCGTGAAACGGACTTTATCAGGCGTCTGAAAGAGCTGACCTTTTCTGACAAATCGTCGGCTGATTCGTTCAAAACGGCGCAGACAGACGCAGAATAACGGAGGAATATGCAATGACTGAAAAAGCAAGAGTAGCAGTGGCCTGCAACCTCGACACGGCTAACCCCGGTTCGGTCCCCATCGTCGGACTGCTGGAAACGTACACCGACGCGCTGCTTGAAGGCGGCTGCGTTCCTTTCGTGCTGCCGGCGACGGAGGACGAAGAGCTGCTCGGCGCTTATCTGGACATGGCCGGCGGCGTGCTCATGCCGGGCGGCATTGACGTCGATCCGCTGATTTACGGCGAAGGTCCCGATCTCAATATCGGCCGCCTCAATCCGCTGCTGGATCATTACCAGATCGCTCTGACCAAAGCGGCCAGATCGCGCAACATGCCGATCTTCGGCATTTGCCGCGGCGTTCAGGTGATGAACGTGGCCTTTGGCGGCACGCTGATCCAGCATCTGCCGAACGACAAGACGACGTTCAACCATCGCCAGACGATGCACGGACGCTTCCCCAGCCACCCCGCGTCGGCTGAAGCGGGCAGCGTGGTCGGGCGCATCTTCGGCCGCGACTTCACAGTCAACAGTTTCCACCATCAGGCAGTGGGGCGTGTCGCCCCGGGCTTTGCGGTGACGGCGCGGTCTTCCGACGGCGTGATCGAGGCGATCGAGGCAGAGGACGGCGCGTTCTGCGTGGGCGTGCAGTGGCACCCCGAGCGTCTGATCCACTCACTGCCTGCCAACCTCGAGCTGTTCCGCGCCTTTACGGCGGCCGCCCTGGAGTATCAGAACGGACGCTGAGCGGTTCTTTTACAATGATAAAGCTGCTTGCCTTTTTCGTGCTTTTGCCGCTGATGTTTACGGCACGTGCTACCAATGCCGCCGACGGCACGGTGAAGGAGATTTCGATCACTGAGGTGGCTCCCGTTCGCATCGGCCAGACGGAAAACGCTGCGGCCGGCACGGGCTGCACGGTTTTCGTCTGCCCGGAAGGGATGCGCGCCGGGATCGACGTGCGCGGCGGCGGCCCTGCCTCGCGCGAGATCCATCTGCTGCATCCGCTCACGGCCGCGCAGTCCATCCATGCGATCGTGCTGGGCGGAGGCAGTGCTTTCGGACTGGGCGCCGCGGGCGGCGTGATGAAGCTGCTGGAAGAGCACGGCATCGGCTTTGACGTGGGCGTCACGAAAGTGCCGCTCGTGGCGCAGTCGGACATTTTTGACCTGACCGTGGGCGACACCTTCGTCCGTCCCGACGAAGCGATGGGACGCGAGGCCGCCCGGCTGGCGCTCGACGCTCCCAACTACCGCGACGGCAATCATGGCGCCGGCTGCGGCGCCACCGTCGGCAAGATCGCGGGCATGGAAACGTGCATGAAAACCGGCATCGGCAGTTATGCCGTGCAGATCGGCGAGCTGAAGATCGGCGCGGTCGTCGTTCTCAACGCACTGGGCGACGTGTTCGACTGGAAGAGCGGAGAACAGATCGCCGGCCTGCTCACCGAGGATAAAACGTCGCTGCGCCGTACCGACGAATTCATGAAACGCCGTGTCAAAGCCGTGGAAAACAAGTTTGTCGGCAACACCACGCTCGCCGTCGTCATCACCAACGCGCAGTTCGACAAGGCTCGTCTGTGCAAGATCGCGGGCATGGCTCACAACGGCTACGCGCGCTCGATCAAGCCCGTGCACACTTCGGCCGACGGCGACACGATCTACGCCGTTTCCGCCGGCGAGGTCGGGGCCGATCAGGACCTTGTCGGCACGCTGGCGGCAGAAGTCGTCAGCGAGGCGATCATCCGCGCCGTCACCTGCGCCGAAAGCGCTTACGGATATCCAGCGGCGGCGGAGCTGAAACGCTGACGTTTTATTCGTTCAGGGAAAGAGCAGAGCTTACGGAAACAAGCCGTAAGCTCTGTCTTTTATTCAGAGTGAAAGCGGTTTTTCCGGCAGCGTGAAATGGTTCTTGTGAAAGTCGATCAGACCTTCGGCTTTCAGACGCGACAATTCTGCCGACAGGGCGCTGCGGTCGACGGCGAGATAGTCGGCCATCTCCTGCCGGTTCATGGGGATCGAAAACGAGCGCGCCTGTTCTTCCTGGGCCCGGTGCGAGAGATAGCCCAGTGCGCGTTCGCGGATGGTGCGGCGCGAAAGCAGTCCGTTGAGACGCAGCAGCGCCAGATTCTTGCGCGCGACGATGCGGAGCAGGTTCTCACACACGTCTTGCAGCCGCGCGTCCGTCCGGGCGCCTTCGAGCAGCGTTTCATGCCGGAAGAACAGCACCTGCGATTCGGCCGTGCTCGTCACGGTGACGGGACTTTCGGCCAGCCCGGCGCAGTCGAACGCCTCGGCAAACATCTCGCCCGCTGTCAGAGAAGTGACGATGCTGCGCCGGCCCCAGTAGTCCTCCGTCACCACCAGTGCCGCGCCTGCGGTCAGCAGGCCGATGCCGGGCGGCGGATCGCCCTGCATGATGATTGTCTGATTCTTAGCATATTCACGCGTGACGGGGGAAAGAAACCTGACAACATCAGGAAGTTCTTCTGCCCTGATGTGGGCAAA
>JAEEUD010000067.1 GCA_016286835.1 Pyramidobacter sp.
CTGCTGGGACAGAAGTTCGGTGAAGGGCGGACGGACGAGCTCGGGCCGATCGTGGGCGCTTCCGTCTGTCTGTTCGGAACGCTCGGCGCTGCCGTCGCCGTGCTCATGCAGCCGCTGGCTCCGTTTGCGGCCAAAGCGCTGCTGACGCCCGCCGAGGCGTTCGCCGGCACGGTGACGTACGTGCGGCTGTGCTGCGCCGGTTTCCCGTTCATCGTCGCCTACAACCTGCTGGGCGGCATTTTTCGCGGACTCGGCAACGCCACCTTGCCGACGCTGGCCGTGGCCATTGCCTGCGCTGCCAACATCGTCGGCGACTGGCTGCTGATCGGCGTCTGCGGCATGGGATCGGCGGGCGCGGCGATCGCCACGGTGGCCGCGCAGGCGGCGAGTGTCCTGATCTCGCTTGTCCTGCTCCGCTGCAAGGGTGTGCCCTTTTCATTCGGACGGCGCGACGTAGGCTTTCGCCGGCCGCTCATTGAACGAGTGCTGAAGCTGGGCGGACCGGTCGCGTTTCAGGACGTGATCGTCAACCTTTCGTTCCTCGTCATCGCTGCGATCGTCAATTCACTGGGCGTCGTCACGGCGGCGGGGATCGGGATCGCGGAGCGCGTGTGCGGCTTTGTGATGCTTGCGCCGTCGGCGTTTGGTCAGGCCATGTCTACGTTCGCGGCGCAGAACACCGGCGCCGGGCAGCCTGCGCGGGCCAGACGCGGCCTGCTGTACGCGATCCTCACGTCGCTTGCTGCCGGCTGCGTGATGGGCTGGCTGTCGTTCTTCCACGGCGACGCCCTCACCGCTCTGTTCGTTGAAGATCAGCCGGAGCTGGTCAGGATCGGCTGGGAGTATCTGCGCGCCTACTCGATCGACTGCCTGCTCACGTCGTTTTTGTTCTGCTTTATCGGCTATTTCAGCGGGCTCGGAAAAACGTCGTTCGTCATGCTCCAGGGCATCGTCGGAGCGTTTTGCGTGCGCATCCCCGTTTCATGGGCGATGAGTCGCCTCGTGCCCGTGTCGGTCTTTAAAATCGGTCTGGCCACGCCGCTGTCGTCGGCTGTGCAGATTGCCCTGTGTCTGATCGCCTTTGCGCGGCTGAAGCGCGAAACGCTAAAAGTTCTGTGAAGTGCGGCACTGTATTTATGACCGGCGCTTTTGCTGTTGAAATATAAGCAAAGCCCACGTATAATTAAAACAGTTTTAAAAGAGCCGCCGCGTGCGGCCTTATTTCCGAAAGGAGACTGTGATCCCCATGGACAACAGAGTGAAGATCGCCGATTTTATCGAGTCGCGCGGCGCGCGCTACAACGAATTTGCTGACGAGATCTGGGGCTATGCGGAGACGGCGTTCCGCGAGCACAGATCGATGGAAGCGCAGATCCGACTTCTTGAAGAAGAGGGATTCAAGGTCACGCGCAACGTCGGCGACGTGGAAACGGCGTTCTGCGGCGAATGGGGCAGCGGCAAGCCCGTGATCGCCTTCCTCGGCGAGTTCGACGCGCTGGCCGGGCTCAGTCAGAAGGCAGGCGTCGCCTGCAAGGACCCCGTCGAGGCCGGCGCGAACGGCCACGGCTGCGGCCACAATCTGCTCGGCATCGCTTCCATCGCAGCTGCCGCGGCACTGAAGAAGATCATGGCCGACGAGGGCCTGAAGGGTACTGTGCGCTACTACGGCTGCCCCGGTGAAGAAGGCGGCAGCGGCAAGGCGTTCATGGCCCGCGAGGGCGTGTTCGACGATGTCGACGCTGCACTCACCTGGCACCCCGCCAACTGCAACTACACCGCCGGCGACTCGTCGCTCGCCAACACGCAGATCTATTACCGCTTCCGCGGCGTCAGCTCTCACGCGGCAGCCGCGCCTCACCTTGGCCGCAGCGCCCTCGACGCGGTGGAGCTGATGAACATCGGCGTCCAGTTCCTGCGCGAGCACGTCATTCAGGAGGCCCGTATGCACTATGCGATCACCGACGCAGGCGGAGTGTCGCCCAACGTCGTCCAGCCCTACGCCGAAGTGCTTTACCTGCTGCGCGCCCCCAAGAGCGGACAGGTCAAGGACATCGTCGAGCGCGTCGACCGCATCGCCCAGGGCGCGGCCCTGATGACCGACACCGTGATGGAGAAGGACTTCGTCAAGTCGTGCGCCAACATCGTCAACAACGAGACGCTCGAACGCGATCTGCAGAAGAACCTCGAATACTACGGTGCTCCCGCCTTTGACGAAGAGGATAAAAAGTTTGCCGAGGCCATCTTCGCGACCACGCCCGAGGCAGGCCGTTACGAAGGCATCATCAAGCATGTGAGCAAAGACGAAGCCGGACGCAAGGCGCTTGAAGAAGCCAAGAAATACGCGCTGCCCTGCACAATCCTGCCCTACGTGCCCACCGGCATCGCCCAGGGCGGATCGACCGACGTCGGCGACGTGTCGTGGAAGACGCCGACCGCGCAGATCTACATGGGCACCTGGGCAAACTCCACGCCCGGTCACTCGTGGCAGGTCGTTGCTCAGGGCAAGTCGGCCATGGCTCACAAGGCCATGCTCCAGGCGGGCAAAGTCCTCGCCGCCACTGGACTCGACCTGATCCTCGATCCCGAGCTCGTAAAGAAGGCCCAGGCCGAACTGAAGGAACGCCTCCAGGGCGAGACCTACGTCGCCATTCCGAAGGGCGTCAAGCCCCGCGGACTGTCCGGCGCGAAAAATTAATTAATAATTAGTAATGAGTAATGAATAATTAAAAACCATGAAGAGCGGCTGGAGATATTCCGGCGCTCTTCATGGTTTTGTTGTTAAGCGAAAACCCCTGGCTCTGCCGGGGGTTCAGAAAGCTTTAGCTTTGGTACTCGCTTTTGATTTTTCTCGTAGTTGAGTAACAATCCTCCATGAGCTAAAACAGAGACGGCCGACAACCGTACCCTATGAAAACTCAAGGAGGATAAACTAATGGTTGAAAAGAACACTGACAGTTTAGCACACACAACGTGGGAATGTAAGTATCATGTTGTTTTTGCACCGAAATTCCGTCGTCAGATCATTTACGGCAGATTAAAAACAGAAATAGGCAAAATACTGAGAACGTTGTGCGAGCGAAAGGGAATAGAAATGCTTGAAGGAAATTTGTGTCCCGACCATGTACATATGCTGTTGAAGATTCCACCGAAATATAGTGTGTCACAAGTAATGGGATACCTGAAAGGTAAAAGTTCACTGATTATCTTTGATCGTTTTGCAAATCTGAAGTACAAATACGGAAACCGCAAATTCTGGTGTCGTGGTTATTACGTCAACACAGTCGGACGAAACGAGAAAAAGATAACGGAGTACATCCGCAATCAACTGGTCGAGGACAAGCTGGCAGACCAACTGACATTGAAAGAGCTGATCGACCCGTTTACGGGTGAGTCGGTGAAAGAAGGCAAGTAAGGGACCCCTTTAGGGGTTGCCTGTAACAGTGGTGCGGCTGTCGGCCTTTCGGTGCCCGCGAGGGCTGCCGGTAGCGGGCCCTTATAGGGCCAAATCAAGCCACCGGCTTAGCCGGTGGTCCTGACTATACGTTTCCCTTTTTGGCCTTTGTGTCTTTGCGTCTTCGTGTTGAAGAACTTGAATTTGTTTTTAACGATAAAGTGCCTCAAGGCACGCGCGCGACAGGCTTTTCAGGCTGCTGACGCCCATTTCCGGGGGCAGGCTGCTGGCGTCGTAGGCCAGGGGCAGCTCGGTGCAGGCGGTGACGATCGGGGCACGGCGGATGCCCCAGAGGCGCATACCGATCTCGTCCATCACCTTTCCGCTGGCGGGCAGATCGCCGGCCTTGACGAGGCGGATCGCCTCGGTCGCCAGATCGCGCACGGCCTCGTCCACGTCAAAGAGCGTGTACCCGCGCCGTTTGGCTTCCGCCGTATAGATGCCGCTGGCCAGCGTCGCGCCCGTGGCGATGATCCAGCAGCCGTCGGGCGAGGCTTTCACGGCGTCGTCGATCGTTGCTTCGACGATATGGATGAGGGGCTTTTTCAGTTCGCTCCTGAACTTGTCGATGAAGATGTGCGCGGTGTTGCAGGGCACGGCCAGCAGGTCGGCGCCCCACTCGCACAGCTTGTCGAGTCCTTCACGCAGAGCACCGGCGGGGCTTTCGCCGCGGCCGAAAAACGCTGCCGTGCGGTCGGGGGTTTGCGAATTGGAATAGACGTACACGATCGGGTGCTCCTGGTCTTTCCTGGCCGGAGCCATCGCTGTCAGCAGCCGCAGGAATTCGGCCGAAGCCGCCGGTCCCATGCCGCCGTAAACGCCAAGGATTTTATCGGGTGATCTCATTACGGTCGTCTCCTTTTCCTGGAACAGATACGTTCACATCGTACCCCGTTTTTGCCGCGCGGTCAACCGAAAAAACGCCTTGAAGTCCTGCGCCGGCACTGTTAAGATAGCGGCAAAATCGGTTCAAAGGAGAAAATGCCATGTCCGTCGTTGCCCTCTGGCACTGTGATGAATATTCTTCCGCTGCGCTCGATCCGATCGTTCGCGAGGCGCTGGGCCTGCTCACGTTCTCGCAGGGGGACCGCGTCCTCGTCAAGGCCAACATGCTTGCCGCGCGCTCGCCCGACGCGTGTGTGACGACGCATCCTGCGCTTGTCGAATCCGTCTGCCGTGCCCTGCTCGATCTGGGGTGCTCGGTAACCATCGGCGACAGCCCGGGCATCGAGCCCTTCGCGCTCGTCGCCCGTGTGTCCGGCATTGCCGCGGTCGGCGAGAAACTCGGCGTGCCCGTGAAGGAACTGTCGCGCTCCACGCTCTGCCCGGCAAACGAACGGCGCGTGAACAGGCGTCTTGAGCTTTCGGCCGACGTGCTCGAAGCCGACGCCGTCGTCAGCCTGCCGAAGCTGAAAACGCACTGTCAGATGCAGCTGACGATGGCTGTGAAAAACCTTTTCGGCACAGTCGTCGGCACGCGCAAGGCACAGTGGCATTACGCAGTGGGGCTTGACCGTTCCCGTTTTGCCGACGTGCTGCTCGACATCCTCGTCTCGCTGCCGCCCGTGCTGTCGGTCATGGACGGCGTGCGGGGCATGGAAGGGCACGGACCGAGCAACGGCACGCCGCGGCAGTTTGGCCTGATCGGCGCTTCGGCCGACGCTGTGGCGCTCGACGCTGCGCTTTGCCCGATGATGGGCCTGCCGGCGGAGCAGTATGCCATTCTGAAAGCTGCCCGCGCCCGCGGCATCGGCGATGTGGATCTCGATCGCTTCGAATGGCGCGGCGACTTCGATCCGCGGACGCGTTTTGCGAACGTCGATATTCCTGCGCTCGACGCACTCAGCCTGATGCCGCGTTTCATGGACAGGCTGGGACGCGCCTTGCTGGCTTCGCGACCCGAACAGGACCTTTCCCGCTGCGTGCAGTGCGGGCGCTGCGCGAGCATTTGTCCGGCCGGCGCGCTCGTTCTCGACGGGAAAAAACTGAGATTCGACTATTCAAAGTGCATCCGCTGCTACTGCTGCCATGAGATGTGTCCGCGCGACGCGATCGTCTTCCGCGAAGGCGCCCTGATGAGACTGTTTAAAAGGATCGGTATGGCGCGGACGTAGGTGTGTGATCTGTTAGAGAAGAGAAAAGAGTTACAGTGAATCCGTTGTTCTCTGTGGAACAGTCACAGACAAAAAAGCAGCGCGGCGAAAGAAGTTTCACGAGGAACTTCTTTCGCCGCGCTGAGTTTTTTGATCAATATGAGCCGGGTTTTTCCACGCCGGTCTTTTCGCCGCGCATGGCGAGGACGATCTCGGCCACGTTGGTGGCATGGTCGCCGATTCGTTCGAGGTTGGTGACGAGGTCGATGAAGACGACGCCGGAAGCGGGCGCGCAGAGTCCTTCGTTGAGGCGCTGGATGTGCAGATGGCGCAGCTGCTTTTCCATCGCGTCGGTGCGCTCTTCGAGCGGGCCGGCGACTTCGTGGGCGAGCGCGAGATCTTCGTCGCGAAGCGCCTGGGCGGCCTTTTCCACCATGCTCCGCACAAGAGTGAGCATCCCGTCGAACTCGTCCATCGCCTGCGGCGAGAACGACAGCTCGTGCTCAGTCATGTAGTCGTACAGTTCCATCAGGTTCTTGGCGTGATCGCCGATACGCTCCAGGTCACTGGAGCCGTTGACGAGGTATTCAAGCCGCCGCGACAGGCTGGACGAGAGATGGCGCCGCCACAGGCGGGCCGAGTATTCGGCGATGCGCCCGGTGAGGTCGTTGACGCCGTCTTCGATCTGGTTTTGCTTTTCGGCGGCATCGGGAGCGTTTTCAAAAAACGCCGACCGCACGAGGTCGATCATTTTTTCGGTGAGACCGGCCATCTCGAGCAGCTCGCTGCGCACGGCGTGCACGGCCGCGGCCGGAGCGGTGTCGAGCAGTTTCTCGTCGAGGAAGCGCGCGCCGGCGTAGAGCGTTTCCGTCTGCGCGGGGATCAGACGCTGGATGAGCGCGGCGATCAGCCCGGCGAACGGCAGCTGGATAGCGGTGTTGACGACGTTGAAAATGGTGTGCGCGTTGGCCAGCTGGCGCGCCACGCCGCCGGAAGTGGAGGCGATGAAGTGCGTGAACGGCGTCAGGAACGGCAGGAACAGAAGCACGCCGGCCAGATTGAAGAACACGTGTCCGGCGGCGGCCTGTTTGGCCGGGCGGCTCGCGCCGAGGGCGGCGAGCACAGCGGTGACGGTAGTGCCGAGGTTGTTGCCGAGCAGAATGGCGATCGACGACGTCAGCGGCAGCAGTCCCTGCGTGGCCATGGCGATCGTCAGACCGACGGTGGCCGTCGAAGACTGCACGATCATGGTCAGCACGGTGCCGGCGGCGACGCAGAGCATGGGATGCTGCGCGAAGACCGCGAAGAACTCTTTCTTGTCGGCCAGGAACGCGAGCGCGTGCTCCATCGTCACCATGCCCAGGCAGAGCAATCCGAAGCCGAAGATGCCGTTGCCGAAATAGCGCTGGCGCTTGCTGCGTCCGAACACGGCCAGCACCATGCCAACGCCCAGCATCGGCATGGACAGAGTTCCCATGTCGAAGGCGACCATCTGCGCGGTGACGGTGGTGCCGACGTTTGCGCCCATGATCACGCCGAGCGCCTGCTTCAGCGTCATCATGCCCGCCTGCACGAAACTGACGGCCATGATCGTCGTCGCGGCGCTGGAATGGATGACCATCGTCACGACAGCGCCTACGGCCGCGCCTTTCAGCGGCGAGCTGGTGAGCGAAGCGATCAGCGTGCGCATCTTATCGCCGGCCAGGTCCTGAAGCGCGCCGCTCATCAGCTTGACGCCGAACAGGAACAGGCCGAGGCCTCCGCAGACTTGGAAAAACGTACTCAGATCCATTGAAAGTGATTCTTCCTTTCTATTGTGTACGAATCTCAGGGCCGGCCCGGTGCCGGTACAACCGTGATGCCCGCCGGGATGGGCCTGAGCCCTTTTTTGAAGTAACCTTTGTCATCGTAGCACGAAGCGACCTTGATCTTTCCGTCGATGACGCGGTAGCTCACGCCTTCCAGTTCGCGGCGCATCTCTTCGGGCAGCAGCGAATTGGTCGTCCACGACAGACCGACGCCGCGGTTCCAGAGACGGTAACGCAGTGTCGCGCCGGGACGCAGGTGGCCTTCGTATTTGGCGGCGATGGAGTCATACACGGCCTGTTCGAAATTCTTGAGCACGGCCGTCAGCACGAAACCGGGAGCCAGCTTTTCCTGCGCTTCGTCGACGCCGATGATGTAGAAACGGTTTTTGAAAGCCGCGTCGATGACACCGAGCCCCGACTGTCCCGCCGCCTGGAAGATCACGCGTGCACCGCGCCGGCGCATCTCTTCGGCGATCTTCTGGGCTCCGGGACGGTCGTTCCACGACTGCACGCTGGCCTGAAGCACTTCGACACGTCGGTCAATATCGTGCACGCCCTGCGTGTATCCGCTCAGGAAGTCGAGCATGACGGGGTATTTCGCTCCGTTGTCGCCGAGGATAATCCCGGCCTTGCGCGGAGAGTTCGGAACGGCAGCGGCGATCTTGGCGGTGATGCGCGCCGCCAGGACGCCGGCAAGATAGGCCGCTTCGCACTGGTGAAAGATGATCGAGGTCACGCGAGGATGCGGACATTTGGCGTCAATGAGCACGAAGTCAACGTCGGGAAAGGTGTCGGCTGCGGCGCTCACGGAGGCCGAGAGCGAGCCGCCGACGGCGACGACAAGGCTGTTCTGCGAGGCGGCGTCGCGCACGGTCTGATCGTATTTTGACGGATCATAGCCGGTCAGATAACTGGTGATGCTGAGGCGCAGATCAGACTGAGCACGCGTCACGCCTGCCTTGGCCGATGTGTACAGGGAATCCTCGCTGCTGGTCGCGAAGACGACGCCGACGGACAGGGCTTTTCGCTTCTGTCTGGCGTGCGCGGGCGCGAACGAAAGCAGCGCGAAAAGCAGGATCAGGCTCAGTTGCGTCAAATAGCGGTGCGTTTTCATGGCAATCTCACTTCCTGTC
>JAEEUD010000068.1 GCA_016286835.1 Pyramidobacter sp.
AGGCCGAATAACCATGAGCGACAATCTGATCGACATCCGTCATCTGAAAAAATACTTCCACGTTTCAAGTGGCCTGCTCCACGCCGTTGACGACGTATCGCTGACGATCCCCCGCGGCAAGACGCTGGGCCTGGTCGGCGAGTCAGGCTGCGGCAAGTCGACGCTGGGACGCGTCATCATCGGTCTGATCAAGGAGACGGCCGGCGAAGTGTTCTTCAACGGCGAGGACTGCACCAAGTTCACGGGCGAAAAGCGGGCCGAGTTCCGCCGCCACGCGCAGATCGTCTTTCAGGACCCGTTCTCGTCGCTGAACCCGAGAATGTCCGTCTCGCAATTGATCTCAGAACCGTTGATCATCAACAAGACGTGCAAAAACAAGGCCGAGCTCGACGCCAAAGTGGCCGAGCTGATGGAGCTCGTCGGCCTTGCCTCACGTCTGACCACGTCGTTCCCGCATGAGCTGGACGGCGGCCGCCGTCAGCGCATCGGCATCGCCCGCGCTCTGGCGCTCAATCCCGAGTTCATCGTCCTCGACGAGCCGGTCTCGGCGCTCGACGTGTGCATCCAGGCGCAGGTGCTCAACCTGCTCGCCGACCTGCGCGAGCAGCGAGGCTACACCTACCTGTTCATCAGCCACAACCTCTCGGTCGTGCGCTACGTTTCCGACGAAGTGGCCGTCATGTACCTCGGCAAGGTCGTCGAGAAGGCCGACAACAGCACGCTGTTCCGCGAGCCGCTGCATCCCTACACGCAGGCCCTGCTCTCGGCCGTGCCGATCGCCTCCGTCGGGCCCAAGCGCCAGCGCATCATCCTCGAAGGCGACGTGCCCAGCCCCGTCAACCCGCCGGCCGGCTGCCGCTTTGCGGGACGGTGCATGTACCGTCAGGAGATCTGCACGCAGCAGACGCCCGATCTCGTGGAAGTGGCGCCGAATCACTTCGTCGCCTGCCACTGCACGGGCCATCTCGTCCGCCATGCCTAAAAACGAACGGGAGCACCGCGGCAGCGTCATGCGCTGGTTCTGCGGCGTTCCCGTGCTCGCCAATCCGATCATCCTCATCGATCTGTTCACGGCCGTCGTCATCATCTGGTTCGTCTCCGTGCTGCTGGTCGTGGGCGCGCAGGCGCTGCTCGGCGACGGGCCGCTGCTCGGCGCTCACATTACTGCCGCGTGCGTCTGGGCGACCTACGTCGCTGCGGCCATGCCGCTGATGTACGCCGTCATCTGCCTGCTGTTCTTCCGCCGCGGCTACGTGATCCTCTACCGGCTGGAAGAAAACGGCCTGTTCATGGAGACGATGCGCGGAAGCTCACTTTCCGGCGGCGGCGTTTTCGCGGTCCGCCCGTTCCCCGTTCCCGACCAGAGCAGCCCCGCGCGCAGCGTCACAAAAGACGTGAGCTGGGCCGACGTGAAAGCCGTGCGCGAGCTGCGCGAGATGCGTGCGCTCCAGTTGCGCGGCCGTTTCGGCGCCTTGGCGACGGTGTACTGTCCCGACCGCGCCGTCTATGAACAGGCGCTTGAGTTTATCCGAAAGAAGGCGGCTCTGTCATGACCGTTTCCGCACCTGAACAGAAAACGACGATGAACGAGCGCGTCTACCAGAGCCTGCGCAGCGACATCCTCGCGGGCCGGTATCCCGACGGGGCCCAGCTCCTGCAAAAGGATCTGGCCGACAAGTACGACGTCAGCCGCATTCCCGTGCGCGAAGCGCTGATGCAGCTTTCCAGCGAAGGGTTGGTGAAGCTGATCCCCTACAAGGGAGCCGTGGTCGCCGCCTTTTCGCTCGAAGAGCTGCACGAGATATTCGAGATCCGCTACGCGCTGGAATCGCTGATCCTGCGCCACGTCGTCGAGCACATCACCGACGAGGACGCCCAGTTCGTACGCGATCAGCTGATCGCTTCCACGCGCATCCCGGCAGAGCAGCGCAGCCGCAAGACGAACTGGGAATTCCACGAAAGCCTGTACCGCATTGCCGGCAAGCCAAGACTGCTTGAGCTGATCGAAGCGCAGTACAACAAAGTGGACCGCTACGTGCAGATGGACATCACTCTGCCGCACGTGCAGGAACAGGCGTTCCGCTCGCACGACGCGATCCTGCAGGCCTGCCGCGCCCGTGACACCGTGGAAGCCACCGTGCTGCTGCACGAGCACATGATGTCGGCCGTGCGGCGGATCGACGCGCTTCTGCGCGGCAAGGTTGAACCGCCCCCCGCCAACGAGACGTTCACGCTCTTCCCCACGCTCGCCTCGCGCCGCGACGCCGTGTAAAAACAATGAGTAATGAGTAATTAAGACCCGTGAGAATGAACAGAAAAATCTTCATGTTCCGCTCTGATTACTCTTTGATAATTACTCATTACTAATTCTTAATTACTAATTATCTCCAGGAGGTCTTTTCATGTTCACCCACAAGCAGAGAATCGAAAACGCCATCGCCATGAAGGAGAACGACCGCACGCCGTACAGCATGTGGATGCACTTCCCCAACCGCGACCGCAGCCCGCGCCGCCTTGCCGAGATGGCGCTGGCCAACCAGAAGAAGTACGACCTCGACTTCATCAAGTACATGCCCTTCGGCCTGTACACGACGATCGACATGGGCGCCAACCTCGATGTGTTCGAGGGATTCCTCAAGCCGCCCGTTCTGCATGAGCCCGTCGTGAAGACGGCCGCCGACTGGGACAAGATGCGCCCCGTGTGCGGCAGAAGCGGCGAATACGCCGTCGTGCTCGAGTCGCAGCGGATCCTCATGAGCATGATGGATGAGCACGTGCCTTTCCTGCAGACGCTGTTCAGCCCCGCCACGACGATGGCCAAGCTCTGCTCGCCAAAGGCGCTCGTCGAGCACATGCGCGAGGCTCCCGAGAAAGTCCACCGCGTGCTGGAGATGATCACCGACACCACCATCCAGTTCGCCAAAGCCGCCGTGGAGCTCGGCGCCGACGGATTCTTCTATGCCACGCAGCTGTCCGGCCGTCAGACCATGACCACCGAGGAGCACAACGAGTTCGTCAAAAAGTACGACCTTGAGATCCTCAACGCCGTCAAGAACGACACATGGTTCAACGTGCTGCACATGCACGGCGCGGAAGTGCGCGTCGACGAGGTGCAGGACTACCCCGTCCAGGGCCTGAGCTGGCACGACCGCGACGACGGCCCGACGATGGACGAAGTGCGCAAGTACAGCACCAAGGCGTTCGTCGGCGGCCTCAGCTGGGGCGAGAACTGGCTGACCAAGACCGAAGAGCAGGTCGCGGCCGAAGTGTGCGAGATGTGCGGCCGCCCCGGCGTCATCATCGGACCCGGCTGCGTCATCGAGCCCCAGACGCCCGAGAAATATCTCCAGCTCGTCCACGACACCATCGTCAAGTGCAGCAAAAAGGACTGCTGTTGCTGTAAATAAGAATCCGAGACAAAGAAAAGGAGATCGCCTATGTTCACCATCACCGAGTTCCTGCATCAGGAAGTGAAGCCCGCCCTCGGCTGCACCGAGCCCGGCGCCGTCGCTCTGGCCGTTGCCAAGGCGTGCGAACAGCTCGACGGACTGGCTGAAAAGCTCGAAGTCGTCGTCAGCGACAACATCTTCAAGAACGGCATCGCCGTCGGCGTGCCCGGCACGGGCGGCGAGCGCGGCAACGAGATCGCCGCGGCCCTGGCCGTGTTCTGCGGACACTCCGCCTACAGCCTCGAAGTGCTCAAGGACGCCACGCCCGAAGACCTCGACAACGCCAAGGACTTCCTCGCCGAGGGCAAGCTGACGCTCACCGCCAACGGCAAGGGCGGCGTCTACGTCGAAGCCACGGCGTACCGCGGCAGCGACGTCGGCACGGCCGTTATCGAGCACACCCACGCCAACATCACCGTCGTGAAGAAAAACGGCGAGGTCGTTTACCAGGCCGTGCCCCACTGCGACGGTGCCGTCACGCCCGGCAAGAGCGAGAGCACCGTTTCCATTCCCGACGAAGTGAAAAAGCTGGACTTCGAGGAACTCGTTGCCCTCGCGAACACCCTGTCGAAAGACGACGTCGATTACGTGTGGGAAGGTATCGAGATGAACCTGCGCATCTCCCGCTACGGCTTCGAGCACCGCGCCGGCCTCGGACTCGGATGCACCGTGCGCGAAGCGGCCGGAGCGGCGTATGACACCGACCTTGCCGCTCAGGTCAAGGCCGTCTCCGCCGCCGCGAGCGACGCGCGCATGGCCGGCGTCTCGCTGCCCGTCATGAGCAGCGCCGGCAGCGGCAACCACGGCATCACCGCCATCCTCCCCGTCTACGTCGTCGGCAAGGCCAAGGGCAAGTCGCGCGAGGAGATCGCCCGCGCCGTGGCGTACAGCCACCTGGCCACCAGCTTCGTGAAGAGCCGCATGGGCCGTCTCAGCCCCGTCTGCGGCTGCGCCGTGGCCGCCGGAGCGGGCGCCGCGGCCGGCATCGTCAACGTCAGCGGCGGCAACGACACCCAGGCCAAGAAAGCCATGGAACTCGTGCTCGGCAACATCACCGGTATGCTCTGCGACGGCGCCAAGGAATCGTGCGCCCTCAAAGTGGGCACCGGAGCCACCGAAGCCTTCTACGCCGCCCAGATTGCCCTCGCCGGCGGCGGCATGGCCGTGTCGCAGGGCGTCGTCGACGTGAACAACTTCACCCAGACCGCCGAGAACGCCGCCCGCCTCAACCTTGAAGGCATGAAGGACGTCGATCACACGATCATCGACATCATCACGCATCGGTAAGCGGGCTTTAGTTCAAAACCGACACGAAGGCACAAAGACACAAAGAAAAACAGAAACGAGACAGCAAACGGCGCGCCGAATCAGATTCGGTGCGCCGTTCATTTTCAGCTTGAAAGGGTTTTGATTTGGGCGTATAGTGTGCGTAGATTTGTTCCCTGGAGGATCCTTCATGAGCGTTATTGCTTGGTTCGCGGCAGCGGCAACAAGCGCGGCCGGCGGTTTTATCACGGCAGTGTGCGGGTTCGGCATGGGACCGGTGACGATGTCGGTCCTGCCGTATGTGATGCCGTATTCGCGCGCGGTGGCGGTAACAGGGCTGTTCGGGCTTGTTCTGGGGCTGATCATCGTCTGGGAGGGCCGGCGCTCTGTCAACGTCAAGACGCTGCTCCCCTGCGCGGCCGCCGGGCTGATCGGCTCGTCTCTGGCGGCGGGGCTTTCGGCCGGAGCGGCGGAGAAGATCATGGTACGCGGTCTTGGCGTGCTGCTGATGCTGCTTTCTGTGTACTCTGTCTTTTTCAGCGGCCGGATCAAGATCCGCGCTACACCGCTGAACGGGCTTCTCGCCGGCGCCATCGGCGGCACGCTGACGGGCATGTTCTCCGTCGGCGGCCCGCCGATCGCCATTTACATGCTGGCGGCGACGGAAAGCAACGATGAGTACCGTTCGACGCTGAACGCCCATTTTTCGATCGTCAATATCTGCGCAGCCGTCTCGCGCTTTTTCGCCGGTTCGCTCACGGGCGGAGATTTTCTGGCTTTTTTGAAGTTGCTGGCGTTCCTCGGCCTTGGCATGTGGGCGGGCGACAGAGTATTTCACCGGCTGGACGCAGCGAAACTGCGCAAGGCGGTCTACGCCTATCTGTTCGCGGCGGGGCTGTCGATGTTGCTTCGCTAAAGGTCAGGAGGGCGACTGATGAGCGTTTTTGCGTGGATCGCGTCGGCTGCAGCAAACATGGCCGGCGGTTTCATCACGGCTGTGTGCGGCTTCGGCCTGGTGCCGGTGGTCATGTCGGTGATGCCGGATTTCATGCCGTATTCGCGCGCCGTGGCGGTGGTCGGCCTGTGCGGGCTGAGCGTCAATCTGATGCTGGCGTGGAGCGGCCGGCGGGCAATCAACTGGCGCACGCTGCTGCCGTGCGCGTGCGGCGGGCTGTGCGCGTCGACGCTGGCGGTCAGCCTTTCGGCGGGCGCGGCGGAAAAGGTGATGTTTCACGCCCTGGGCGTGATGCTGATCGCGCTCAGCATGTATTCGATCTTTTTCAGCAACGGTCTGAAGATCCGCGGCACGCCGCTCAACGGTGTGATCGCCGGCCTCGTCGCGGGCTCGATGACGGGGCTGTTTTCGGCCGGCGGGCCGCCGATCGCCATCTACATGCTGGCGGCGACGAGCGGGAACGAGGAATACCGCGGCACGATCAACGCCTACTTCTCGATCGTCAACATCTGCGCGGCGTTCAACCGCCTGCGCACGGGGTCGCTCACCGCGCCCGATTTTCTCCTCACGGCGCAGCTGCTGGCCGCGCTCGTGCTGGGCAAATGGCTGGGCAACAAGGTGTTTCACCGTCTCGATCCGTCGCGTCTGCGCAAAGCGGTCTACGCGTATCTGTGCGCCTCGGGGATCGCGATGCTGCTCAAATGATAATATCGAGCCGCCGGAACTGTTTCACATGAAACAGTTCCGGCGGCGCGTTCTGTTTTGTACATCAAAAAGAGGCCGGCGCACCTGTGAAGATGCGCCGGCCTCTCGTCGACAGCTTTATGCAAGCGTGTACTTCGAATACTGCTCACGGATGCCCTTGACGGCAGCCGCAAGAGCCTCGGGATCAAGCACCATCTCCATCATGGAAATCTGCTCTTCCCAAGCGGCGGGATCAGCTTCCGCCTTGATCTCTTCATCGAAAATGTCGTAAACGGCGAGTCCCAACGGGACGCCGGCCAGCGGACCTGCAAAAGTGGGATCTCCGTTGGTCACGGTTTCGGCGTAAATCTCCGCGCCTTCGGCGTCGGACGATCCGAAAATGACCACGCAGTTCTCAGCACCGTACTTCTCAGCGCAGTCCTTGACGCGCTGCTGGTTCTGCAAGTCCATGGCTCCCGCAGCCGTTCAGACGAAGCACTCCGTAGCTTCGAAGACGACTTCGGCGCCGCTGTTCTCGAAGCAGGCCTTCATGGCAGGCGCCGGCACGCCGTCGCGCTCACCAAGGAGGATCAGCTTCTTTCCTGCGAGTTTGCCCATAGTCGCACCTCCTTTTTTTGAACTTCTGCGTGCATTATAACCGAAAAATTTCTTTTCGCAAGAGGTCTATAACGTTTTCTGACGTTCCGTGAAAATTGCTCGCCGTTTTTTGGATATTTCGTCCAATTCAAGGCGCACTGTGTGGTGCGAAAAATCGTTTTTTCACCCGCTATGGGAAATTCGCTTCCCGTGGTATAATAAGCAAGTCTGTGCTTTTACAAGCCGATTTTATCTCTCTTTAAACAAAGGAGTCCTTTTGCAATGAACGAGATCCGTCTTGCCGATTTCCGCGCCGAAAGCCTTCAGTTCGACATGAACCACCACTTCCAGCCCAAGGATAACGAGAACCTTCAGCTCTCGATCAAGCTGGACCAGCGCGTGCGCATGAGCAGCACGCCCAAGGAGCCCGTGTTCCTCAACATCCGCGTGACCGTGTTCGACAACGCCGAGGTCAACAACTATCCGTTCGAGATCATCGCCGACGTGACCGGCGTGTTCTTCATCGAGGCCGAAGGCACCGACCGTGAGACCATCCTCCGTGACAACGGCATGATCATGCTGCTGCCCTACGTGCGCGCGATGATCAGCCAGCTCGTTTCCCTGGCCAACCTGCCCACGCCTGTCATCCTGCCCCCGCTCGATCCTTCCCAGATGCAGCCGGTCGAGCCTGAGCAGGCTCAATAGTGTCTTTTTGCGCCCTTCCCGGCCCGCGTCGGGAAGGGCACATTTACAATTTCCGGAACATCTTTCGTTTCACAAATTTCATCTCAAAGGAGACTGATGACACATGATCGACAAGTCTGATCTGCTCGGGATGCTTCTTTCCGGCTGCACGTCCGTGATGGGGGCGCGCGAGGAACTCAACGAGATCGACGGCAAGTGGGGCAGCGCCAACCAGGGCGACACGATGGCGATGCTGGCACAGGCCATCATGGGCGCGGCGCAGAAATCTTCCAGGAAGAAAAAGAACGGCAAGGACGGCGGCATCAAGTCGATGCTCGGCGACGTGGCCGAAGCCGTGACCGGGACCAAGGGCGGCGGCATGATGGGGACGCTGCTGGGCACGTGGCTTGAGGGCATGTTCGAGTCCGCGCCGGAGGACGACTCCGACGAGATGGACGAGCTGTCGCTGAAAGACCTCTTCGGCGGCGCGCTCAAGGCTCTGGAGGGCGAATCCGACGCGCGCGAGGGCGATAAGACGCTGATGGACACGCTGATCCCCGCCACCAAAGCGCTGATGGGCAGCAAGGGCGGTCTTCTGGAAATGCTCACGGCGGCCGTCACCGCCGGCGACGA
>JAEEUD010000069.1 GCA_016286835.1 Pyramidobacter sp.
GATATGACCAATGCTTCATAGAAAACGGATATTGGACGCCCGTACAAATAAGGTTATAATGACATTAGCTACAATGCGCACTACGGCGCTCCCGCACGGGAGCACAGAGCAATCGTTCGACTTCACAGGAGGAGAATGGATATGAACAAGAAGGTAGTAGCGGCACTGGCACTTTCCGCGGCCGTCCTTGTGGCCGGCGCGGCGAGCGCGAACACGATGTACTTCAAGACGCGTCCCACGATCAGCGGCAAGGTCGTCGCCCACGGCGGCAGCCCCGCGGTCGCGAAGGCGGGCATGGAGATCCTGCTTCAGGGCGGCACCGCCTTTGACGCGGCGATGGCCATGGCTGCGGCGCAGAGCTACAGCGAAGTGATGATGTGCCACATCTTCGGCGGCGACCTTCAGCTGATCGGTTACGATGCCAAGGCCAAGAAGGTCTTCAGCTTCAACGGCACCGGCTGGGCGCCCAAGAAGGCTTCGATCGACTTCCACATGGAGAAGACCAATGCCGAGATCCCGGTCAAGGGCATCTACTCGATGCACATGCCCGGCGAGTGGTCCGGCTGGATGACCTTCCTTGCCAAGTACGGCACGATGCCGCTTGACAAGCTGCTGGCCCCCGCTGAGAAGATGGCCCGCGAAGGCATCATCACCGACGACTTCCTTGCCAACATGATCAAGGGCGGTTCCGAGGGCATGAACGACGAGGCCAAGGCTGTGTTCTGGCCCAACGGCGAAGCTCTGAAGGCCGGCGACGTCTACAAGAACGTGGCTTATGCCGATCTGCTCAAGACCATGGGCGAAGTGGCTGCCAAGGGCGCCGAGGGCAAGACGCTTGCCGACGGCTACAAGGCTGCTGAGGACTACTTCTACCGCGGACCGATCGCCGAAGAGCTGGTCAAGTGGAACAACGAGCAGGGCGGCGACTTCTCGATCGAGGACTTCAACGAGTTCCACGCCGAGGAGACCACTCCCATCACCACCAACTACCGCGGCATCGACGTGTACTGCACGCCTCCCAACAGCCAGGGCACCGTTCTCATCGAGACGCTCAACACGCTTGAGAACTTCGACCTCAAGGCCATGGGCCTGAACAGCGCCAAGTACATCAACGTCATCACCCAGGCGCTCCAGATCGCCATCAACCACCGCAACCGCTTCAGCGCCGATCCTCGCTTCTTCAAGTATACCGAGGCTCTGCTGACCAAGGAGTTCGGTGCGGACATCGCCAAGAACCACATCTTCCCCGACAAGGCCGTCGAAGCCATCCCGCTCGGCGAGGAGAAGTACTTTGTCGACTACAACAAGAAGGGCCCCGACACGACGTTCATGTTCTGCGCTGACGAAGCCGGCAACATCGTCGCCGTCACCCACTCGATCAACCACTTCTTCGGCTCCGGCCTGATGTTCAAGGGCATCATGATGAACGACCGCCGCATGCAGTACACCCTCGACGCCGATCTGCCCAACTGCCTGTATCCGCACAAGCGCACGGTCCAGACGATCACGCCTTCGATCTGCCTCAAGGACGGCGAGGCTTACATGGCCTTCGGTACGCCCAACGCTGACCGTCAGGAGCAGACCAAGCTTCAGGGCTTCCTGAACATCGTCGAGTTCGGCCTTCGTCCCCAGGCTGCCGTCGAGACGCCCCGCGTGGCCACCGACGCCGCCGGCGACACCGCCAGCAACAACAAGCGCCCCAAGCAGATCAGTTACATGGTCAACTACCTGACCCAGATCGACGAGAAGGTCATCAAGGAGCTCTCCGACATGGGCTACAAGATGGCTCCCACCCGCAACACCGGCTCGCTCGGCCTTGGCGTCAAGGAGAACGGCTTCTGGTCTGTCGGCGCCGACCCCACCCGCAACGCTTACACCTACGCGTGGTAAATCCCGCGCTTAACGAAGGAGATCTTTTGTAATGAAGAAATTTGTTCTTGCGCTCGCGGCGACGCTCGCTTTCGCCGCCTGCGCCTTTGCCGATCAGCCCGCGCTGACTCCGCTCGGTTCTCCCGCTCTGCTGACGCCGTTCGGCCAGAGCCAGGACGCCAACGCCGTCAAGCTGATGACCAAGAAACTGGCTGTCGATTATGACATGACCTGCTTCGCCGACAAAGTCGACTGGAGCAAGTACAAGTCCATGGTCGTCGTGCTCGGCGGCAGCGGCAAGGGTCTTGGCGCCGCCGGCCTCGACATCCCCACGGAGCTTGAGCGCTGCAAGGCGCTTGTGGCGACGGCCAAGGAGAAGGGCGTGAAGATCCTCGCCATGCACATCGGCGGTCAGGATCGCCGCGGCCCCAACTCCGAGCCGTTCCTCACCTTCATGGGCGACGCTGACTTCGCGGTCGTCCGCGCCGACGGCAACGCCGACGAGTACTTCACCAAGCTCTGCGCCGAGAAGAACGTGCCTCTGTACACGATCGAAAAGACCGGCGATCTGCGCAAGGTGATGCCGGAGCTCCTCAAGTAACCCGCAGCACAGTTTTTTCCGATCGAAAGCATCAGGCCTCGTTCTTCTAAGCAGGAATGGGGCCTGATGTTCTCTGATGAAAAGGTTCTCCCTCTCCGGCCGTTTATAGCCAAGAGATATAATGCACAAACTAATCGCGTGTTATACTTATAAACGTTCCAACGTCCGGGAGAGGAATTCTTCCCCAATCTTGTTTTTCAGTGAAGGAGCGTGCTGTAATGATCATTCCGCATGACACCAGCCGCAAGTGGGACACCCTGCTTGCCGACACCAAGGAGCGCCTTGCCGCGGCCGCAAAGATCAGCGGCGGCAGCAAGATCGTCAAGGCCGACGACGCCGTTGCTCTGCTCGAGGCTGTGATCCGCCCGTTCGACCGCGTCAACATCGAGGGCGACAACCAGAAGCAGGCCGACTTCCTCGCCGAAGCGCTCTGCGCCGTCGATCCCGCCAAAGTCCACGACCTGCACATGGTGCAGTCGGTGCTGACGCTGGACGAGCACATCGACGTGTTCGAAAAGGGCATCGCCAAGAAACTCGACCTGTCCTATTCCGGCCCGCAGTCCGGCCGCATCGCCGAGCTGCTCAACGCCGGCAAGATCGACCTCGGCGCCATCCACACCTATCTTGAACTGTACGGCCGCTATTTCCTTGACCTCACGCCCCGCGTGGCGCTGGTCGTGGCCGATGCCGCCGATAAGGACGGCAACCTTTACACCGGTTTCAGCACCGAAGACACGCCGACCATCGTCGAAGCCACCAAGTTCCGTCAGGGCATCGTCGTCGTCCAGGTCAACCGCATCGTCGACAAGCTGCCGCGCGTGGACATCCCCGGCGACTTCGTCGATTTCGTGATCCAGTCGCCCAAGCCCTTCTACATCGAGCCGCTGTTCACCCGCGATCCCGCCAAGATCACCGACGCGCGCGTGCTCACGGCCATGATGACGATCAAGGGCATCTACGCGCCCTACGGCATCCAGAACCTCAACCACGGCGTCGGCTACGACACCGCGGCCATCGAGCTGCTGCTGCCCACCTACGGCGAAGAGCTGGGCCTGAAGGGCAAGATCTGCTCCAACTGGATCCTCAACCCCCACCCCACGCTGATCCCCGCCATCGAGACCGGCTGGGTCAAGTCGGTGCACAGCTTCGGCGGCGAGCTCGGCATGGACCGCTACGTGGCCGCGCGTCCCGACGTGTTCTTCATCGGACCTGACGGCTCGATGCGCTCCAACCGCTGCATGTCGCAGATCGCCGGTCACTACGCGATCGACGCCTTCATCGGCGCGACGCTCCAGATCGATCCCTACGGCAACAGCAGCACGGCCACGGCCACCAAGGTCGCCGGCTTCGGCGGTGCGCCCAACATGGGCTGCGACAGCCGCGGCCGCCGTCACTCCACGCCCTCGTGGCTGGCCGCCGGCAACGAAGTCGGCAACCAGGCCGCCTGCATCGGCCCGCAGCTGCACCGCGGCCGCCGTCTCGTCGTCCAGATCCTCAACACCGTGGCGAAGATCAAGGACAAGAAGAACCCCGGCCAGTTCAAGACGATCCCCGCGTTCGTCGAGGAACTCGATGCCGTGAAGCTGATGAAGAACGCCAATCTGCCCATCGAGCCCGTGATGATCTACGGCGACGACCTCACGCACATCGTCACCGAGCAGGGCGTGGCCTACCTGCACAAGTGCCATGACATCGAGGAGCGCAAGGCCGCCATCCGCAGCATCGCCGGCGACACGCCCGTCGGACGTCAGGGCAGCGAGGCGGAGCAGAAGAAGATGCGCGATCTCGGCATCGTCAAGACGCCCGCCGACCTGGGCATCGACGTGGCCACGGCCACGCGCGAGCGTCTGGCCGCGAAGAACATCATGGACCTCGTCGAGTGGTCCGGCGGCCTCTACGATCCGCCCGCAAAGTTCCTGCCGAAGAAGGACGCGTAGTTTTTTCCGCATCCGTGCGAAAGCACAACGGGAATTTGTCGTCGCGACACGTTCTTTCTGTTGGAAAACAGCTCTGACGGACGGTATGATCTCAGAGCGGCTTTTGCAGTGACGTTCGCACGACCGCGTTCCTGCTTCACCCTACATCTCTCCACGCCGCGCGGGACTTCCCCCCGCGTAGATACAGTTCCGCGCGGCATCTTTGTTTTTGCGCGTGCGGCCTTGTGCCGCGAGGTTTTGGTTTTATCCTTACTGGGAGGATTGAAAAAGACATGACCAATTCGTTAATCGTTCTCGGCGTGATGCTGGCGGTTCTGGTCGCGGGCTCCTTCGTTCGCAAGATCCCCGTGGCCGTCCTGCTGGTGATCGCCTCCATCGCAGGCGCGGTCGTCGGCGGCCTCACCGATCCGTTCCTGCACCGCGACTACTTCACGTCGCTGGCGAGCGTCTTCGTCGGCAACAGCGAGACTGTGCCGTCGCTGATGCGTCACTTCATGGAAGGCTCGATGCTCTTCCTCAACCTGATGCTCACCGTCGCCGCCGGTATGCTCTTCATGAGCATCCTCAAGGAAAACGGCGCCCTCAACCTGCTCACCCGCGAGATCGTCAGCGGCTTCTACAAGTCGCCCACGCTGCTGCTGATCCTCATCATGATCCTCATCATGCTGCCCGCCATGCTCACCGGTTCGGCTCCCGCCTCCGTGCTCAGCACCGGCGTGCTCGTGCTGCCCATCCTGCTTGAGATCGGCGTGAGCAAGGACGACGCGGCCGCGATCATCGCCCTCGGCTCGCTGTTCGGCATGGTCGCCCCGCCCGTCAACGTGCCCGCCATGCTCATCGGCACCGGCGTATACATGCCCTATGAAGGATTCGCCATCCCGCTGCTGTTCCTCACGCTGCCGCTGGCCATCTTCTCGGTGCTCTACATCGGCCGCCGCTCCGTCAGTAAGGTCGACAAGGAGGCCGTGCTCGCCAAGATCCCCGGCGATCCCGCCGTCAAGGGCTTCCTGCCGCAGTTCCCGCTCGTCTTCCTGATCGGCTACATGATCATCAAGAGCTACTATCCCCAGATCGACCCCGGCACGCCGCTCGTGTTCTGCATGGGCATCATCGTGGCGCTGCTGTGCAGCAAGAAGAAGATCAACTTCTGGAAGGTCTCCGTCCAGTCCATGTCTGAGTCGATCGAGGTCATGGCGCTGTTCGCCGCCGTCGGCATGATGATCCAGATCATGGGTCTCACCGGCGCCCGCGGCGCGACCGTTCTCGGCGCGCTCGGCCTCAAGGGCCCCCTGCTCTACCTCTCGATCGCGGCCGTGGCTCCGTTCGTCGGCGGTCTGCTGATGCCCTTCGGCTGCGCCGGCGTGCTCGGCATCCCGCTGATCATGGCCTTCACCAACAAGAACGCGATCTGGGTCACCTCGGCCCTGACGCTGATCATGTGCGTCGGCGCCCTGCTGCCTCCGACCTCGGTCTCCGGCCAGTTCGCGGCCCGCGCCGTGGGCATCGAGAACCAGGGCAAGATGCTGAAAAAGTGCATCCTTCCCGCTCTCCTGTCGCTGGCGCTGAGCGTTTTCGTCATGGTCTATGCCAATGAGATCGTCGTGTTCCTGCGCGGCCTCGGCATCCCCCTGAAATAAGAGAGGAGTTGTCCAACTATGGCATTTCAGTATATCCTCATGAAGTACGCCTATCTCGTGATGGTCGGTTTCTTCTCCGTGCTGTTCGTGTACAACCTGTTCACGCAGAAGAGCCTCGCCAAGCAGATCGGCTGCGCCATTCTCCTCATTCCTTTCCTTCTGCGTCTGTTCCTGCTGCACTGAGCGAGTTAAAGGAGACGAGAAACAATGTCTGAAAACAAAACTGTCGAAAAGAAAGGCTGCGGCAATTTCTTCACCGGCCTCGTGCTGGCCGCGCTGCTGGCCGCCGGGATCTTCACGATCAGCAAGGAGTTCCTGTATCAGTTCAACGTCGAGCCCATCTACAAGGGCCCCGGCGTCACGAGCACGAAGATGCTGTCCGACTACAACCCCTTCCTGAAGGGCACCAACGGCGACTCCAAGGTCTACATCCTTGACAGCGGCAAGCCCGGCGCCACGTTCGTGATCATGGGCGGCACGCACCCCACCGAGCCGGCCGGACTGCTGGCTGCCGTCATGTTCGTTGAGAACGCCGTCGTCACCGAGGGCCGCGTCATCGTCGTGCCCCACTCCAACAACTCCGGCTTCTCCACCTGCGAGCCCGGACTGGGACACGTGCCCTACTTCCACATCAAGACCGACAAGGGCAACGTGCGTTACTTCCGTTACGGCAACCGCGGTGCCAACCCCGTCGACCAGTACCCCGATCCCGACATGTACCTGCATTTCCCCTCGGGACAGAACCTGGCCGCCGACGAGATCCGCAACCTTGACCGCGCCCACCCCGGCAATCCTCACGGACTGCTGTGCCAGCAGGTCGCCTACGCGTTCAACCGCATGTGCTGGCAGGAGAACGCCGACATGATCATCGACCATCACGAGGCTCCGCCTGAGAAGCCGCTGGTCAACGCCATCTGCGCGCACCAGAAGGGCATCGACCTGACCTCCGAGATGGGCATGGAGCTGGAGATGGATTTCGGCATCAGCGAGCGCGTCGAGATCTCGCCCATCCCGCTGCACGGCTTCTCGCACCGCGAACTTGGCGACTTCACGCCCGCCATCGCCTTCCTGTCCGAAGTCCCCAACCCCAGCCAGGGTTCTGCCCGCGGCGTCACCTATGAAGAGCTGATCATGGACGGCAACATCGACCAGGTCTACGCCAACCTGCAGAAGCACAACCTGCTGAAGGTCAACCTCGTCGGCCTGAAGATGGAAGAGCGCGCCGGCCGCAACGTCGCTGTCGACATGTCGCTGGCCCTCAACTACACCAAGCGCACGCCCGACGGCGTGAAGAACTGGTACAAGCCCGCGCAGTTCGACGGCAGCAAGGCCGCTGGCAAGATCGCCGAGATGTATCAGGGCGTTCTTGACAAGGTCGCCCCGAACGGCGTCATGGACGAGGCCGCGGCTCACGCTCAGGAAGACCTGATCGGCAACGACCGTCCGCTGTGGATCATGAACATGCCCACCTACGACGAGATCGTCGAGAACGGCATCGGCCACTACCTGCGCGACGCCGACGCGACTCCCGAGGAGATCGCCGCCGCCAAGGCCAAGGCCGAGAAGGACTACGAAGCCGCCAAGAAGGCGCTTGAGGCCGACGACGGCCTGACCGTCAAGGACCTCGAGGACGCCAAGAAGGGCGCCTAAGAGTTCTTCGTTGCAGCAATATCGTTGATACGAATGCCGCCGGTTCCCTGCAAGGAGCCGGCGGCGTTTTGTATTCTCAAAAAAGATGATACTCCGCTTCCAACTACCACATCAAAATCTCTTGGACTACGCTGGCGATCATAGCGTTGCCCACGTTCCTCACGGTGTAGGACAAGGGTTTTATCGACACCCCAAAGCGTCTGCCCATTGTCCTGTTCCCGAATTTTGGCAGAGGCGCAGCTGACGCATGTATATTCATGTCGTACACGTCAGTCGTCCTGTCCTGCTGATCGGCCACAAGATTCCTGCCGCCGATCAGCAAAATATCCCCGTAGTGCGTCGCGCCTTCCTGCCCGCGCCTGCCGATCGCCAGGCTTGGCATAGGCAGCCGACCGTCGAAATTGGCAAAGGA